>JALZOI010000738.1 GCA_030857245.1 Myxococcota bacterium | reverse complement strand
GAGCTGCTGGATCCGGATCTCGGCGCCGCACGGGCAGCGCCGCGCCAGGCCGGCGAGCCGCTCGGCATAGCGCGCCCGGTCATCGTCGCTGAGCGTCGGGCGGACCACCTCGCGGGTGTCGGTCACCCACTCGCCGAAGTCGGGTCGCCGCGTGCGCCGCCCGTCGATGTGCTCGTACACCGCCTCGGAGAGCGTGCTCTGGCGGACGGTCAGCAAGATCGGGTACGCATCGCCGGTGATCCCGATGACGACCGCGTCCTTGCGGTCGTCGAACCACTCGCAGCGCTGCACCGGATAGAGCGTCACGTGCTTGAAGGCGACCCGGAACCGGCGGCGATCCGCCGCGAACGCGCGGTACGACGCGGGGAACTGGACGCCCAGCCGCGCCTCGGTCTCGGCCAGCGCGTCGGGCTTCGGCGCGGCCGGCATCGTCGGCGCCGCAGCGTTCGACGCCGCGGTCTTGCGCTTCGCGGCCGGCGTGCGACGCGGAGGGCTCGCCATGCGCCGAGCATAGCCGGGATCGCGGCACGCTCAGTACATCGGCTTGCCGTCGGGGCGTCGCGTCGGGACGTGGGGCACGGTCGGGACCGGGTGCGCCGCGAGGCGCGCGGCGGTGCCGCTCGAGCGCGCGAGCTGCTGGGCGTGGGCGACGCGCCAGCACTCGCCGTGATGATCGTCGGCGAGGTCGACGCCGTACGGCACGAGACCACCGGCCGCGATCAGGCCTTCGCAGGTCGCGCGGTCGGTGGCCATCAGGCTCAGCATCAGCCCCGACACCCCGGGCTCGGGGAGCTTCGCGGCCTGGGTCAGCTCGACGGCGACGTCATCGGCGTGCTCCTCGGTCGAGAAGTAGCGCAGGTGGCTCCACGGCTGGCCGAGCTGGCGCGTGAACGCGGCCTGGAGCGCGCGCTGCTTGGCGCGGCGATCACCGGCGAGCAGCGTGATCACCTCGAACGCGTCCTCGTCGAGGAGCCAGCGCTCGGCCTCGGGCAGCTCGGTCATCGTGATGTAATCGACCCACTCGGGCGACGTCGCCTGCTGGAGGAATTGCGCGAGCGTCCACGGGCGCGTGGCGACGCAGGCGCCGAGCGCATCGAGCGTCGGCCGGATCGTCGCGGTCACCGCGGGCGGCACGGTGATCGAGCGATCGATGCCCGAGTAGCCAGGTGCGATCGCGGTGTAGAGCGCCTGGACCGCCGCGAGCTTCGCCGCGCACTCCGGGTAGCTGGTGGCGACGCTCGCGAGGTAGAGGTCGAACAGCGAGCCGAGGTTGCCGCCGTACGGCAGCTCGTCG
This sequence comes from Myxococcota bacterium, assembly GCA_030857245.1. Lineage (GTDB taxonomy): Bacteria > Myxococcota_A > Polyangia > Haliangiales > Haliangiaceae > JABFXX01. The sequence continues at coordinate 2,384 of JALZOI010000738.1, read as the reverse complement.
AACCCGACCGCGTCGTAGGGACCGACGAAGTACGAGGCGTCCATCCAGGCCGTGCCGTACTCCTTCGCCTTCCCGTGCTCGAGCTGCTGCGCGCCGATCGGCTCGCTGTCGGTCGCGACATAGAACCGGCGGGTGCGATCCTTGATCTCGGGGAACACGTGGAGCTTCGTGATGTGCGCGAGCTCGTGGAAGATCACGCCGAGCAAGGCCTCGTCGGTCTGATCGAGGATGCCGGTGTGGATGTGCACGGTGAGCGCGGCCTGGCCCCGCTCGGGATCGGAGATCGCGAAGGCGTTGGGCGTGGCGTCGTCGATCAGCACGAGCGCGAGGCGGTGCTCGGCGAGCGTGCCGAGCGCTTCCTCCGCCGTGTAGATCGGCCACGCGCGATCGAGGAGGGCGCGCGCGCGCACGAAGCGCGGATCGCTCTCGGCGACCTGCGCCACCGGCCACACCGTGTCCAGCCAGCTCCCGGCCTCGGCGTCGGTGGCGAACGTGTGGAAGCAATCGATGTCGGGGATGCCGCAGGCGAGGTCGAGCTGGCAGGTGCCGTCGCCGTACATCGGGTCGGTGCACGTGCCGGTGCCGTCGCCCTTGCCGCCGGGGCCGTCCACGTCGTCCTCGGTCGTGCCACAGCCCGAGCCGGTCACCGCGATCGCCAGCAGGGTCGCCCCGAGCAAGTTCCGCATGCGCAGGCGAGGCTGCAAGGCGAGGTCCGGCGCAACTGTGCAGGATCGTGCGCGTGACGCACCGCGCGGCGAGTCAGGTAGCCGGCGGGTGCAGCCGCGCGGCCGTGGGGCCGGTCACGCCCGCCGGCAAGGCCCGGGGAGCAAGCGCGCGCCGCCACCCGCCGAGCCGTGGAAGCCGACACCGAGGTTGCCGGCGCAGCGCGCCGACCTACCGGTGCGACGGGACGTGCCAGGATGTGGGCGCGTCGCCATGCCGCCCGCCGCCACCAATCCCCTGATCGACGATCGCGACGTCGAGCTGATCCTCGACGAGGTCCTCGATGTCGCGACGCTGCTGCGCCTGCCGTACTTCGCCGAGCATGATCGCGAGACCGTCGGGATGTTCATCGGTGCGGCCCGGGAGCTCGCGCGCGACGTGCTGTTCCCCGCCTATCGCGCGCTCGATCGCGAACCGCCGCGGCTGGTCGACGGTCGCGTGCACGTCCACCCGCAGCTCCCCGGGCTGTACGCGCGGCTCACCGAGCTCGGCGTGCTCGCAGCGCCGCGACCGCATGCCGTCGGGGGCGCGCAGCTCCCGCTCAGCGTGTTCGCGCTCGCGACCGTCTACTTGATGGCGGGCAACCTGTCGGCGTACGGCTACGCCGGCCTGACCCAGGGCGCGGCGCACCTGCTCGAGGCGTTCGGCGACGACACGCTGCGCGCCACGTACATGACGAAGCTCTACGCGGGGACGTGGACCGGCACGATGGCGCTGACCGAGCCGCAGGCCGGCTCGAGCCTCGCCGACATCACGACCGTCGCCGAGCCGACCGCGGCCGGGCACTACCTGCTGCGCGGCGCGAAGATCTTCATCTCGGGGGGCGATCACGACCTCGCCGACAACGTCGTGCACATGACGCTCGCGCGGATCGCCGGCGCACCCGCCGGGATGAAGGGCGTCTCGCTGTTCTGCGTGCCGAAACGCCGCCTCGAAGGTGACGCCCTCGTCGACAACGACGTCGCGGTCACCGGACTCATCCACAAGATCGGCTGGCGCGGGCTGCCGAGCCTCGCGCTGGCGTACGGCGAACGCGGCGATTGCCGGGGCTGGCTCGTCGGCGCGCCGCACCAGGGCATTCGCTACATGTTCCAGATGATGAACGAGGCCCGGATCATGGTCGGGCTCAACGGCGTCGCGACGGCGTCGGTCGCGTACCACGAGGCCCTCGCGTACGCGCGCGTCCGGACGCAGGGCCGGCCGCTCACGGCGAAGGATCCGGCCGCGCCCGCCGTCCCGATCACGCAGCACGCCGACGTGCGCCGCATGCTGCTGCGCCAGAAGGCGATCGTCGAGGGCGCCCTCGTGCTGCTCGTGCGCGTGTCCTGGTACGCGGATCTCGCGAGCCACGCGACGGACCCGCGCGAGCGCGAGCGCGCGGGCCAGCTCCTCGACCTGTTGACGCCGATCGCGAAGTCGTTCCCCGCCGAGCGGGGCTTCGAGGCCAACGTCCTCGCAGTCCAGGTGCACGGCGGCTACGGCTACACGAGCGAGTACCTGCCCGAGGCGTGGCTGCGCGATCAGAAGCTCAACTCGATCCACGAGGGCACCACCGGCATCCAGGCCGCGGACCTCCTCGGCCGGCGCGCGATCGCGAACGGCGGCGCGGGGCTGAACGCGCTCGGCGCCGAGATCGAGGTCGCCTGCGCGCGGGCCCGCAC
>JALZOI010000154.1 GCA_030857245.1 Myxococcota bacterium | reverse complement strand
GATCAGCTGCGCGTCGCGCGCGCGGATCTCGCGGTCCGGCGGCGCTTCATCGCCGCGCTCGAGGCCTGCGAGCGTGCGGGGCGGTGGTGTCCGCCGCGGCTCGACGATCCAGCGTGGGCCTTCGATCCGGACCCCGATCGCCCGGTCGCGCCGCCGCTCGACGCGCCGCTGCGCTTCGATGTCGCGTCGTGGCGGACCATCGCGCTCGAGCTGTTCGGCCGGGCCTGCGCGTGCAGGACGCTCGGGTGCGTGGACAGCGTCGGCGTCGCGATCGATCAGCTCGAGCCGCGACCGATGCCGGCGGTGCAGGGCGACGAGGCAGCGAGCTTGTCGATCACCCGCGCGCGCGAGTGTCTGTTCCGCCTGCGCGGCAAGACGTAGCCCTCACGCCAGATCCAGCGTGGCTTGCACGATGGGATTGCCGTAGCCCTCGACGTGCGGCGGCCAGCCGCCGGTCCGCACCAGCAGATTGGGCGCGGCCTGGAAGCTCCCGATGCCGTGCGAGTGCCCGCACAGCACCGTGATCTGCTGCGCGGGATAGCGCTGCGCATGCGCGGCGAGGACCTCGCCGGTGGCGATGCACGTGAACCACGGCGTCCACGCCGGACCCGAGGGCTCGCCGTCGTACACGCAGGCCTCGGGGAAGGGCGGGACGTGGGTCAGCACGAGGAGCTCGGGCGCGCCGGCCACCGCGGCGAGCTTCTCGGCGAGCAGGCGGGCCTCGGCGGTGCCGAGCCGCTGCAGCAGCGCGAGCCGGGCCGCGCGATCGGCGCGCGACTTCTTGAAGTCCTCGATCAGCGCCCAGTCCGAGAGCGCTACGCTCGATGCGAGATCGCCGCACCGGGCGTCGCCCCAGCCATCGACGCCGATCATCGTGAGCCGGTCGGTGAGCTGCACCGACGGCACGCTCGGCAGATAGATCGCGCGCTTCGCGGCGCGCGGGATGTCACCGCGGACGACGCGGATGTTCGAGCGGTAGTAGTCGTGGTTGCCGAGCACGAAGTACGTAGACTTGCCGACGTGCTCGGAGAGCTCGAGCAGGTAGCGACCGACGCAGTCGCCCTCCGCGATGTCGCCGGTGATCAGGACGACGTCGGGACGCTCGGACTTCACGCGGTCGTAGAACGCCTTGAGGGCGAGCGGCCGCAGGAAGTTCAAGTGGATGTCGGTGAGCCACGTGGCCCTCACGAAGCGAGCGTACTACGGTCGCGGCACGTCCGACGAGAGGTGTCCGGGTCTGCGAGGTGCCGACGGGCCCCGCAAGCGCTCGTCAGCGCATGCTTGCAGCCTGCACCCACCCGCGTGGCAGAGCGCGCAGAGGCGAGCCCGCCGCGCGCGTGGGGCCCCTCGCGCGGCGGCTAGCGGTCACGCAGGTCGGCGTGGGTGCAGCTGAGGCAGTTTTCGCCATTGGGGTAGCTCATGCGATACGTGGCTGTCCACGTGGCCGCGGCGAGCTCGACGCCGTCCCTGTCCCGCATGTGCATCGACCAGCCATCACCATCGCGGACCTCGACGGCGTCCGTGATCTGCTGGACCACCGCGACGACCTCGAACGAAGTACTCGCCGCTGGACCGACATCGATCCCCAGACCGGGCGCCCGGCCCGCATTGCCATCGTCAGAGCGTAGCGCGCCTCCTCGCGCCGGCGCATGGGACGGAGTGCATGCATCCACCGGTTTACCCGGCGCTCACAGACCGCAGCACGTCCCGCGAGCGGCGCCGCGCCGTAGTCGAGCGAGGTGGCGTCGGGACGGCTACGCGACGAGCACGAACGTGTCATCGGCAAGCGCCCGGACCGATGCCCACCCGCGAGGCAGGCCGCGGTGCGCGAGCGCGTTCGCGCTCTCCTCGCCGCAGCTAGTGCATGCATCCTCCGGTTTACCCGGCGCTCACAGACCGCAGCACGCCGCGCGAGCGGCGCCGCGGCCGTAGCCGAGCGAGGTGGCGTCGGGACGGCGCTTGTAACTTCGGCGGTGGACCCGCGGCCGCACGGACCTCGCGACCGCGACGCGACGAGCACGAACGTGTCATCGGCAAGCGCCCGGACCGATGCCCACCCGCGAGGCAGGCCGCGGTGCGCGAGCGCGTTCGCGCTCTCCTCGGCGCAGCTACGCCGTGATGACGTCGATCATCACTGCACGACGAGCACTTCGCGCTTGTTCGTGTGATCCGGCGAGCTGACGACGCCCTGCTTCTCCATCTCCTCGACGATCCGCGCGGCGCGGTTGTAGCCGATGCGGAGCTGGCGCTGCACCCACGAGATCGAGGCGTTGCGGGTCGTCGTGACGATGTAGACGGCCTTGTCGTACATATCGTCGTCGCTCTTGCCCGACGGGGTGCCGCCGCCGTAGCCGCCGTCACCTTCGCCCTCCTCGTCGCGCGGCTTGAGGATGTCGAGGTTGTAGACCGGGCGGCCCTGCGTCTTGAGGAACTCGACGACGCGGTGGATCTCCTCCTCGTCGACGTAGCAGCCGTGGAGGCGCTGCGGGGCGGCGCCGCGATCCGAGAACAGCATGTCGCCGGCGCCGAGCAGGGCCTCGGCACCGCTCTGATCGAGGATGGTGCGCGAGTCGATCTTCGAGGCCACCGAGAACGCGATGCGCGACGGGAAGTTCGCCTTGATGAGGCCGGTGATGACGTCGACCGACGGCCGCTGGGTCGCGAGGATCAGGTGGATGCCGCAGGCGCGCGCCTTCTGCGCGATCCGGGCGACCGAGGTCTCGACCTCCTTCGGCGCGCACATCATGAGATCGGCGAACTCGTCGATCACGACGACGATGTACGGCAGCCGGTGGGGCGGGGCGGTGACGATCCGCTCGCGCGCGTCGGCTTCCTCGGGCGAGTCGGCGGCGACGGCCTTGCCGATGTCGTCCTCGATCGCGCGCTGCGCCGCCTCAGCGACGGCGCGCAGCTTGTCGGCCTCGAGCTTGGCGAGCTGCTTGCCGACCTTGTCGTTGAACCCGCCGATGTCGCGCACGCCGGCCTGCGCCAGCATGTCGTAGCGCCGCTCCATCTCCTCGACGGCCCAGCGCAGCGCGAGGTTCGCCTTCTTGGGATCGGTGACGACCGGCAGCAGGAGATGCGGCACGCCCTCGTAGATCGAGAGCTCGAGCATCTTCGGGTCCACCATGATCATGCGGACGTCTTCGGGGCTGCAGTGATAGAGCAGGCTGGTGATGAACGCGTTGACCGCGACCGACTTGCCGGAGCCGGTCGTGCCGGCGACGAGCAGGTGCGGCATCTTCGCGAGATCGACGACCGACGGCCCACCCTCGATGTCCTTGCCGAGCGCGATCGGCAGCTTGGCGCGGCCCTTCACGAACGACTCGTCGGCGAGGATCTCCTTGAGGAAGACCTTCTCGCGCGACTTGTTCGGCACCTCGATGCCGACCGCGGCCTTGCCCGGGATCGGCGCGACGATGCGGACGCGCAGCGCCTCGAGCGCGAGCGCGAGGTCGTCGCTGAGGTTGACGATCTTGTTGACGCGGACGCCGGGCGCCGGCGCGAACTCGTACATCGTGACGACCGGGCCCGGGCGGATCGCGACGACCTCGCCCTTGACGCCGTAGTTCTCGAGGGTCTGCGTCAGCTTCGCCGAGAGCTCGAGCATCGCGGTCTTGTCGATGGTGTTCTGCGAGCTCGCGTCGTAGTTGAGCAGCTGGATCGACGGCAGCTTGTAGTCGCCCTCGCCGAGCTTGATGAACGTCTGGCGCTCGGCCTCGGCGGCCTTCTCCTTCGCGGCCATCTCCGCCTTGTCGGCGTGCTTGAACCGCGACTCGACGATCATCGGGCCGGCAGCGCCCGCGACGACCGGCGCGACCACGGCCTCGAGCTCGGGGACGACGAGCTCCTTCGCGTCGTCGGGATCGGGGGCCTGCGTGCCCGCCGCGAGCCGCGTGCGCTTCGGGGCCTTCACCTTGAGCTCGACGATGTCGTCGGCACCGGGCGCCACGACATCGTTCTCGACCGCCGGGCCGGGCGGGGCGAGATCGATCTCGGTCCCCTGCAGCGTCTTCTTCTTGCGCGGCTTCTTGTCGTCCCTGGCGCCGCGCTCGATGATCACGGGATCGCGGCCGTGCTCGTCGTCGCCGACCTCGAGGACGTCGTCGTCATCGGCCGCGTAATCGTCATCATCGTGATCGCGCTTGCCGTCCGGCAGGATCGCGCGGAACACGTCCGCCCAGAACCGCGCGAACGCGAACACCGCGGTCTGCACGCCTCCGAGCACGACGCCGAACCCGCGACCGATCGCGCGCAGGACCTCGCGCATGCGGAGCGGCGTCGCGACCACGACCGCGACCACGAGGCCGACGCAGCCGAGCAGCGCGGTGCCGGCCGTGCTGATCACCGCGCGCAGCACCTCGGCGAGGTGCTCGCCGATCGCGCCGCCCGGCCCGTGGCCGTAGACGCGGTACGAGCCCGCCGCGAGGTGGATCAGGGTGGCCAGCGAGACCACGCCGATCACCACGCCGGCGGTCACGACCACCGGCATCACCGGCTCGCGCTCGAGCAGCGTGCGGATCGCCGCGACCACCGCGAGGGCGATCAGGGCGTAGCCGCAGACGCCGGCCAGCCCGTAGAACAGCCCCGCGCTCGACTTGCCGAACGGGCCCATGACGAGCTTTCCGGCCTGCAGCGACAGCATCGCCACCAGCAGGAACAGCCCGGCACCCAGCCCGACGACCCCCAGCACCTCGCGGCGCCGATCCGCAGAACTGACGGATGTATCTCTAGTCTTTCGGTTTTTGGACATGCTTGGCCGGCGATCCCAGGAGCACTTTATCCTACATGCACCGACGTCCCGGCCCCAAGTTTTCGCCGATGACGCGCCGCGCCAGGCGCCCCGCCGGCTAGCGCAAAAACTTCTGGACCATCACGCGGAGCGCCTCCGAGCTGAACGGCTTCTCGATGCGCTCGTTGGGGACCTCGTCCAGGAACGCGGCGGTGTTCGCGGTGAACGCCCCGCCGGTGACGAAGACCATGCGGGTCGCCTCCCGCGGGAACTCGCGCACGAGCTCGTGGAACAGGTCCATGCCCGTCATGCCCGGCATCATCAAGTCCGACACGATGACGTCGTAGTGGTGGCCCGCGCGGAGCAGCTCCAGCGCCTCGCGGGCTCCGGTCACGACCGTCATGCGGTGCAGCTTCAGCACGCGCCGGAACGCGAGGCCGATCGCCGGCTCGTCATCGATGCACAGGATGTCGGCGACGCGCGTGCTGGGCGTCGTCACGCTGGGCCCGACTGCCTCGGCCGCGAGCACGTCGGGGACCGGCGGGAGCGTGACCTGAAAGCACGTGCCGCGGCCCAGCTCGGAGCGTACGGAGATGTCGCCTCCCATCCCGGTGACGATGTTGTGGCAGATCGAGAGGCCGAGCCCGGTGCCGACGCCGACCGACTTCGTGGTGAAGAACGGATCGAAGATCCGGCCGAGGACCTCCGGCGCGATCCCGGCGCCGGTGTCGTGGAACTCGATGGCGGCGTGTCCGCGGTCGTCCGTGAAGGTCACGATCCGGACCTCGTTCCCGTCGGTGTCGCCCTCCGCGATCGCCTGCGCCGCGTTGACGAGCAGGTTGATGAACACCTGACCGAGCCGGGCGTCATCGGCGTGGACGGACGGCGTCCGACCAAAGTCCTTGACCAGCCGCGCGCGGTGCCGGATCTCGTTGAACGCCATGTTGATCGAGATCTCGACGACCGGCTGGATCTGGATGACCGCCCGCTGCTCCTCCTCGGCGCGCGAGAACGTCTTCAGGCCGCGGACGATCTTCGTCACGCGATCGCAGCCCTGCCGGGCCTCGATCATCATCTGCTCGAGCTCCTTCAGCCGGCCCGACGGGGAGCCGCCGCTGATGACCCGGGTCTCCTCGATCGCCATGTCGATGTTGGCCCTGACATACGCCAGCGGGTTGCTGATCTCGTGCGCGACGCCGGCGGCGAGCGTGCCGACCGAGACCATGCGCTCGGCGACGATGAGCTTGCGCTGCATCTGCTCCTGGAGCATGCGCGCCGCTCGCTCCTCGGTCACGTCGCGGGCGATGCAGTAGATGAGGCCGTCCGCGACCACGGGGACGGACTGCCAGTCCAGCCATCGATAGGTTCCGTCCTTGCAGCGATACCGGTTCTGGAAGCGCGCCACCGTCTGGCCCTCGCCGAGCTGGCGCCCGGCTGCGAGCGTCGCCTCGATGTCGTCCGGATGCACGAAGTCGAGCCACGGGTGCGCCTGGATCTCGCGCTCGCTCCAGCCGAGCGTCGACGTCCAGGACGGGTTCGTGCGCTTGAAGTAGCCGTCGAACGCGGCGATCCCGACGAGGTCCGTCGTCAGGTCGTACAGCTGATCGAGCTCCTGCTGGGCGTGCCGCTGGGCCTCCGCGCGCTCGGCGGCGTGCTTGCGGTCGGTGACGTCGTGCGTGACCTCCGAGAACCCACTCAGCGAGCCGTCGTCGGCGTGCAGCGCCGCGATCGCGGTATTCGCCCAGAACCGCGAGCCGTCCTTGCGTACCCGCCACAGCTCCGCCTCGAAGCGACCGGCGGTGGTCGCCGCCGCGAGCGCTGCGTCGCAACCTCGAGGGACGACGTCGTCGGCCACGTAGAGCCGCGTCACGTGCTCGCCCAGGATCTCGTCGGGCGCATAGCCGAACATCGTCGCGGCGCCCATGCTCCACGTCGCCACCCGGCCATCCGGCCCGAGCATCAGGATGGCGTAGTCGCGAACGCTCTGGAGCAGCAGCCGGTAGCTCTGATCACTCTGACTGCTCGCCTCACGGCGGTCGTGGATATCCGTGTTGATCCCGACCCAGCCGATGATCGTCTGCGCGTCGTCGTGGATCGGCGAGACCCTCGTGAGGAACCACCGAAACACGCCGTCGTGACGGCGCAGCGGGAACTCCATCTCGAACGGCTCGCCGGTCGCGAGGGAGCGCTGCCAGCGCTCGACGACCACCGGCAGCAGGTCCGGACGGTGGACGTCGCGCCAGCCCCAGCCCTGCATGACCTCGTAGGTCGTGCCGGTGTACTCGTACCAGCCTCGATTGTAGAACTCGATGAACCCGTCAGCGCGGGCGGTCCAGCCAAGCTGCGGCATCAAGTCGAACAGCGCGCGAAATGGCGCATCGGCTCGCGAGCGGTCCTCTGCAGCGAAGGCCGCGCGCTCCTCCCTGCCCCGGGTGCTCATGCGACATCGTACCCCGTCCGAGGGGGGGTGGTCGTCGAAGTCCCTCCTCGATGGGATCGTGGCGCCGGCACGCCGGTGACGACGAGCATGCCTGCCGGGCGGTCTGGAGAGGATGTCCGGGGCGAGCAGGCGTGGTCGGGCCCGCCTCGAGATCCCGGGCCGCGACGTCGCGCAACAGCGCGTACGCGGCGGCGAGATCCGCGGCGGCGAGGTCCGCCATGGGGCCGGTGCGCAGCGTGATCACTCCGCGTCGTACTTGAACGACAGCGAGACGCGCGCGCGGTACGCGACGACCTTGCCATCCTCGACCTTCATGTCGAGCTTCGAGACCTCGGCGATCCGGAGATCGCGCAAGGTCTTGGCGGCGGTCTCGACGGCGAGCCGCGCGGCTTCCTCCCACGACGTCGGGCTGGTGCCGATGATCTCGGTGACACGATAGACGGCTGCAGCTTCTTTCTTGGCCATGCGACGACCATAGGGTGTTCCGCGGGCGCGGCGTCCGGAGCGATCGCGACTTCTGCGCTTCCCCGGCAGCGAGATCGGTCTGCCGGACGGGACGACGCGCCTCAGGCGCTCGGTTCGTCGCCGAGCCGGACGCTGCCGTTGCCCGAAGGCGCGGGTGCGCGCGAGCCGCAGCGCGACCCGGCTCTCGAGCGGGCCGCGCAGAGCACGAGCGGACTGACGACGAGCGGGCAGTCGTCGACCAGCCCGGCGCCCCACGGACGTGCCCGCGCGTGCTCGTAGCGAGACGTGTCGGGTCAGCGGTCAGCGCGACTTCGGGGCGACTTCGGGGCGATGGCACACACGCAGTCCAGCGAGCGCATCGAGTACAAGCTGTCGCCGCCACCGCTACGCTCGCAGCGCTGGCACCGCTCGCCGCTGCCTCGCTCGAGCGCGACCGCGTAGACCGTGGTCACGCCCGGCGGCGCGACGATCCCCGCGGGCAGCTGGTCGAGCTCGAACGGGGTCACCGACATACCGTCATCGATCGGGCGCGGCTCCTTGGTGACCCAGGCAGTCGGTTGACCGCGGTCGAACCTCGTCCACTGTCCCCAGCGGAGCGCGAAGATCGTGCCGAGCTTCTTCGATCTGACCGACGGCGCTCCGAGGAGGAGCGGCGCGGCGCCCGCGAACGGCGTGCCCTCGAGGAGCGGTGCGGCGGCGGCGCAGGCCTCGTTCGCACCGAGATCGCAGGCGCGCAGGTAGAGCGCGAGCGCTTCGCGCCGCCGGGACGCCGTCGGCTGACCGCCAGCCTCGTACGGCAACAGCGCGAGCCGTCCTGCCGCCGCGCACGCGCCGGCGAGCTCCTGGCTACAGCCGAGCTCGAGCCGGAACGACGATTCGGCGGGGCGCTTGCCGGTGTCGCTCCACAGCTGCACCTCGAGCTCGGCGGCCCGCGCGCATGCTGCGTCATCGGCCTGCTCGCACGCCTTCGCGTAGAGGACGGCCGCGGTCGCGAGATCCGTGGCTTCGAGCAGCTCGGCGTTGCCGCGGCACCGGAACCCTCGATCACAGTCGGCCATGGGGTCGGCCGGCGGCGGCGGCGGCGGTCGCTTCCACGTGGTCAGCGTCTCGAGCAGCGCATAGCCGGCCTGCTCGCACGTTCCCTGCATGATCCCGCCCGCTACCTCCGACGCCGACATCTTGTCGAACGAGGACTGGAAGCGAACGTGCTTGAACTCGATCTGCTCGGCGGGCTGCACATCCACGCGCACGCTCTTGCCGAGGAACTTCATCTCGCCGCTCATCGCGATGCCGGTGTATGGCGTGCTCGAGTGCGGCAGCTGAAAGTCACGTCCGCTCGGCGTGATGGTCGCGATGATGACGAGGCGCGGCGGCTTCTCGTCGCCATAGCCGTCGCTCGTCGAGAACTCGACGACCTCCGGACCGAGCGCCTCCTCGAACGCCGCGTCGAGGCCCTGGCCACAGTTGACGTCGTCGTACCCGCGACCGAGCACGCCGGCGAAGGTGAAGCCGGCCTCCAGCCTGACGGTCGAGCTCTCGGCCTCGAGCTGGGCCGCGAAGAGCTTGTCGAGGCCCGGGCCGACCTTCGCGCGCGCCTTGTCCTGTCGCGCCTCGAGCGCCTTGCTCGCGTCGCTGCGCAGCCATCCCTTCAGCATGTGCCAGCAGGCGAAACACGCGCCGGCGATGATCGCGACCGCGATGGCCTTGCGGATCGCACGGGCGCGCTCGGGCGTGGGGCGATGCGCAGGGCGTGGATGCTCGATGATCGCGGGTGGGAGCTCGGTCATGGAGGTGACTATCGTCCGGTCACGCGATCGGTTGCGTGCGGAGTTGATCGCGACGCCACGACGATGCGGAACCACCGTCGGAAGGCGGTGCGCCCCGTGCCCTGGAAGTCGTCGTCGATGATCGGGGCGCAGCTCCACGTGCAGGCGTTTCGCCGGCTCGGCGGCGTCATGCGACCAGCGTCCTCGACAACCCGTGAGAGGGCGTCCTCGAGCTTGGCCCCGGGCGCTCGCCGCGCGTCGACCGCCGACGAGCCGCCGTTCCATGCGCGCGATGGCGCCCTGCTCGGGCTCATGGCGAACGACGATGGCTTCACGGCGATGGCGGCCGCACCGCCTCGCGACGCGCATCGCGGATCTGGTCGACGAACGCTGGGACCACGTCGCCTTCTGCCCGGGCCTTGCGGGCGCGTTGACCTGATCGGATCACCGGTCCAGAGTTCGCGCATGGACTGGGCATTCGAGGAGCACCGGCTCGACGGCGACCACACGCTCCTGGTCGGCGCTCTGCCGCCCGCGCTCGGCCTCGACCCCGAGGCCTTCGAGCGCCTGTGGTGCCTCCATCCGGCGGAGTTTCACGAGATCACGATGCACGGCCGCAACGTCAAGACGCCGCGCTGGCAACAGGCGTATGGCGCCGACTACCGGTACACCGGCAACGTCAATCGCGCGCTGCCGGTGCCCGACGAGCTCGCGCCGCTGCACACGTGGGTCCGCGCGCACGTCGACGAGCGGCTGAATGGTCTGCTGCTGAACTGGTACGACGCCGAACGCGAGCACTACATCGGCAAGCATCGAGACAGCACGAGCAACATGGTGAAGGGCGCCCCGATCGTGACCGTCTCGTTCGGAGACGAGCGGATCTTCCGGGTCCGGCCCTGGAAGGGTGAGGGCATGCGCGACTTCGTGGCCCGCGACGGCGCGGTCTTCATCGTGCCATTCGAGACCAACCTCGCATGGACCCACGAGGTGCCGCACAATGCCAAGAGTCGGGGTCGCCGGATCTCCGTCACGCTGCGGGCGTTTGACGGCGTCGGGGTCTGAGCGAGCCCCCGCGGGGCCTGGCTCACCGCCGGATCGGCACGCCGGCCTCGACGAGCAGCGTGCGGCGCGACTTGCGGCCGGTGTCGTCGGCGACGACGACGACGTGCTTGCCCGGGGTCGGCGTCCAGTACTGGCGCTCGCTGGCGGCGCCGGTGCCGATCAGGGCGCCGTCGACGAACCACGAGACGGTCGCCGCGCGGGTCGAAGCGCTCAACAGAACGAGCTGGTTCTTGGCGGGGACGCCGGCGATCAGCGTGACGACCTGGCCCTCGGCGGGCGAGACGATCGTCGGTGGGCCGCTCGCCACGGTCTCGGCGACGCAGCCGTCGGCGAACACCGGCGCCTCGGGGACCGCGCGGTTGCGGCCGGTCAACCAGGCAGCGACCGAGCTCGGCAGCACGACGAAGGTCTTGCGGTCGTAGGTGCGGTCGGGCTCGCGACACGCCGGCAGCACCGCGCGCGCGGTCGCGCGATCGACGTCGTAGGCCTGGTGGTACGGGCACGGCACGGTCGGCACCGCCGCGATCGCCGCCTGGACGTGGACCCGGTGCTCGCACGCCTCCGTCGGGAGGTGCCCGGAGTACGCGCAGACCTCGACGGTCGTCAGCTCCGCGGGCGCGGCCTTCGCGAGCGTGCCGCGGGCGCGCTCGGCGAGGCCCTCGAGCACGTCGAACAGCAGTGGCCCGGCCGCTTCGGAGCCGACGAGGTCGGTGCTCGCGGTGGTGTCGGCGTTGCCCGTCCACACGACGGCCGTGTAGCGCGGGTTCGAGCCGATCGCCCAGGCATCCTTGAAGCCGAAGCTGGTGCCGGTCTTCCAGTGGATGTCGGCGGGCAGATCGGCGAGGTGCCCCGCGAGCCGGCGGCGCGGCATGTCGGGGCGATCCTTGAGCGCCAGCGCCTGGCGGGTCAGCCACGCAGCGCCCGCGCCGAAGATCGGGCTCGCGGTGCCCGCGGGGTCACGCGCGGTCAGCCGCAGCGGCCGGTGCACGCCGTCATCGGCGAGCGTCGCGTACAGGCTGGCGAGCTCGAGCGGCGTCAGCTCGATGCCGCCGACGATCATCGACAGCCCGTAGCCGCCGGGCTCGACGCGCGACCTCGCCATCCCCATCCGGCCGAGCTCGTGGACGAACGTCTCGACGCCGAGCTGCTGGAGCAGCTCCACGAACGGCAGGTTGAGCGAGCGCGACAGCGCGTCCTGCAGCGTGACGAGCCCCGTCCAGTCACCGTCGAAGTTGCGCGGGCGGTACGTGCCGTACTGGCTCGGCACGTCGGGCACGAGGTAGCCGGGGAGGGCGACACCACGATCGATCGCGAGCGCGTAGAGGAACGGCTTGAGCGTCGAGCCCGGCGAGCGCGGCCGCGCGAACATCGCGATCTGACCGCCGTGCTCGCGATCGTGGAAGTCGAGGCTGCCGACCAGCGCGACGACCTCGCGGGTCTGGTGATCGACGACGACGACCGCGCCGCCGTGGATGCCCTTGTGGTGGAGCTCGGGCGCGCGCAGCTTGACCTCGCGCTCGACGAGCGCCTGCGTGCCCGCGTCGAGCGTCGTCCGGATCCGCGTGACGCCGCGGTGCGTCCGGGCGAGCCAGGTCGCGGCGTGCGGTGCCTCGCGCGGCATCCGGCGCAGGCGCTCGGGCGGGGGCGTGGTC
>JALZOI010000004.1 GCA_030857245.1 Myxococcota bacterium | reverse complement strand
TCGCTGCACCGGTGGCCGCGGCGGAAGCGCCGCGCGCGAAGACGCCGACCCGCCAGCCCGTCCCCGCCGATCTCGGCGAGGCGATGGAGCAGGCGCGGGCCGCCGAGGGCGGCGCCGACAAGGGCCTCACCGCGTGGAAGGACGTCATCGCCAAGAACCCGAGCGCACCGGGCCCGCGCCGCGAGCTCGCTCGCGTGCTGCGCGCCAACAACTCGTGGGCCCAGCTCGCCGATGCACTGAAGGATGAAGAGGCGAAGGCCGCGCCGTCGGGCGCCGAGAAGGCGAACCTCTTCCTCGAGCTCGCCGAGGTCTACGCCAAGCTCAACAATGACAACCAGGTGATCGCCGCGCTCTCGAGCGCGCTCCAGCACGATCCGCAGCGGCTCGAGGTCTACGACCGCCTCGGCACGATCTACGAGGCGAAGAAGCGCTGGCCGGATCTCGTGAAGATCCTGTCTGAGAAGGCGGATCGCACCGAGGACACGACCGGCAAGGTCGCGATCTACCTCCAGGTCGCGAACCTCTATCTCGAGCGGTTCTCGAACCAGGCCGAGGCCATCAAGGCGTTCGAGCGCGTGCTCGAGCTCGACGAGCACAACCAGCAGGCGATCGAGCACCTGCTCGCCGTCTACGAGAAGCGTCGCGACTGGGAGAAGCTGATCAAGCTCAAGGAGGCCGAGGTCGAGCGCACGCCCGCCGGCGAGCGCGCGGCCAAGGTCATCGAGGTCGCCAAGATGGCGGCCACGAAGGTCAAGAAGCCCGAGATCACCACCTACTGGTGGGAGAAGGTCATCGAGGTCGAGCCCAACCACGAAGAGGCGCTGCTCGAGCTCTCGAAGCTCTACGAGCGCAACAAGGAGTGGGACAAGCTCGCCGAGGTCTGCAAGCGGCAGGCGGACGCGGCGTCCGACGACAAGACGCGCGCCGATGCGCTGCAGCGGCTGGGTCTGCTCTACACCGAGAAGGTCGAGAACAGCGCGAAGGCCATCGACGCCTGGCAGCGGCTGCTCCAGATCGACGAGAACAACCGCCGCGCGCAGGATGCGCTCAAGAAGCTCTACGTCACCGAAGGCCGCTGGGACGATCTCGAGGAGTTCTACCGCTCGCGCGGCAAGATCGACGAGTACATCCGCGTCCTCGAGCGTGAAGTCGACGCCGGCAGCGAGCAGTACCGGCTCTCGCTCGCGATGAAGATCGCGGTCCTCTATCGCGACGAGCTGCAGAAGCCCGATCGCGCGATGCGCGCCTTCGAGAAGGTGCTCTCGCTCGACGAGCACAACCTCGACGCCGCCGAGGCGCTGATCCCGCTCTACGAGAGTGGGCGTGATCCCAAGGCCCTCGTGCGCGTGCTGGAGATCCAGCTGCGCGCGACGCCGGCGAACGATCAGATCACGCGCCAGGAGCGGATCAAGCGGCTCGCGCAGTACAGCGAAGACAAGCTGCGCGACAAGGCGGCCTCGTTCGGCTGGTGGCTCAAGGCGCACGCCGAGGACCACGAGTCCGAAGAGATCCGCGCCGAGAGCGAGCGCCTCGCCGGTGAGATCGCCGGCTGGAACCTGCTGGTCGACGCGTACGCCGCGTCGGTGCCGAAGTTCGGGCACAAGGCCGACGCGCTGCCGCTCATGCTCGTGATGGCCAACGTCATCGAGCGCGAGCAGGGCGACGTCGAGCGCGCGCTCGACATGAACCGCCAGATCCTCGCGATCGACGAGACGAACGAGCAGGCGCTCGACGCGCTCGAGCGGCTCTACCTCGGGAAGGGCCAGTACGAGGAGCTGCTCGGGATCTTCGCGAAGAAGCTCGAGCTGTCGGCCGACGCCGACGAGCGGATCGCGATCCAGTCGAAGATCGGCGTCCTCTACGAGGACGAGGTCAAGGACGACAAGCAGGCGATCGCGGCCTACCAGGCGATCCTCGACGCCGCGGGCGACGAGCCGAGCGCGCTGCGTAGCCTCGATCGCGTCTACCTCCGCAACTCGATGTGGAAGGAGCTGGTCGATGTCCTCGGACGCCAGCTCACGATCACCGGGCCGGATGACGACAAGCTCGCGCACGTCGAGCTCAAGTTCCGCCTCGGTCAGGTCAAGGAGCAGCACCTCGCGGACGTCGCGGGCGCGATCGACGCGTACCGCGACATCCTCGACATCATGCCGGCTCACGAGCGAGGCCGCGCCGCGCTCGAGGTCCACCTCCGGACCGGAGATCCGCAACAGCTGATGGTCGCGGGCATCCTCGAGCCGATCTACGAGCAGCTCGCCGAGTGGAAGCCGCTCGTTGGCGTGCACGAGATCCAGCTGGCTGCCGAGCAGGACGCGCTCCGCAAGACCTCGCTGCTGCTCCGCATCGGCGAGCTCCAGCGCACGAAGCTCCTCGACGCCGAGGCCGCGTTCGATGCGTACGCTCGCGCGTTCACCGGGTCGATCTCGTCTTCGGCGTCGACCGACGCTGCCAAGGAGCAGCTCGAGGCGCTCGCGCCGCTCATCGAGAACGGCTGGGAGCGCCTGGTCAAGCTGTACGAGGGCGCGCTCGCCGAGAGTGACAAGGACAAGGACTTCGATCGCCTGCTCGCGCACGAGCTCGCGACGAAGGTCGCGCGGTCCTACGAGGACCGGCTCGGCAAGACCGACAAGGCCGTCGAGTACTACAAGCGGGCGCTCTCGATCGAGCCGGACGACCTCGGTGCCCTCGCGGCCCTCGAGGCGATGTTCACGCGCGACGAGAAGTACCCCGAGCTGCTCGAGGTCTATCGCCGGCGCACCGAGATCGCGAACGATCCCGACGAGCGCCTCGACTTCCTGTTCCGCATCGCCTCGCTCCACGAGGAGATGCTCGGCAACCAGGAAGAGGCGATCGCGACGTTCAACGAGGTGCTCGGCCAGCAGCCGGATGACCTCAAGGCGCTGCGTGCCCTCGATCGGCTCTACGTCCAGCGTGGCTCGTGGCGCGATCTCGGCGACAACCTGAGCCGCCAGCTCCAGCTCGTCGAGAGCCCGCACGAGCAGGTCGCACTGCTGGTCCGGCTCGCGCAGCTTCGCGAGACCCACCTCAACGAGGTGGCCGCGGCCGTCGAGACGTACCGCCAGGTCCTCGAGCACGAGGACCAGAACCGCGACGCCGTGATCGCCCTCGAGCGGCTGGTCGGCAACCCCGAGCACGAGCTCGCGATCGCCAACCTCCTCGAGCCGATCTACAAGGCGCGCGGCGAGTGGCAGAAGCAGATCGGCATCTACGAGATCATGGCGCGTCATGCCTTCGATCCCGTCCGCAAGCGCGAGCTGCTGCACCGGATCTCCGAGCTCCACGAGATCGGCGGCGACAACGCCGATGCCGCGTTCGATACCTACGCCCGCGCGCTGCGGGACGATCCGCGCGACGAGGTCACGCACCAGCAGCTCGAGCGGCTGTCGCGTGGCCTCACGAAGTGGAGCGAGGCTGCCGCGCTCTACGATCAGGTCGCTGGCGAGGCGCAGGAGGACGACCTCAAGGTCGCGCTGCTGTTCCGCCGTGCGCAGATCCAGGAGCACGAGCTCCGTGATGACCAGGGTGCTGTCCAGACCTACGAGCGCGTCCTCCAGGCCGCGCCGCAGACCGTCGAGGCGATCACCGCGATCCAGACGATCCACGAGCGCACCGGCGAGTGGCCGAAGCTCGTCGATGCGCTGAAGCGCAAGGCCGAGATCCTGCCGAACGTCGAGGAGCGCAAGCAGCTGCTCTACCGGTCGGCGCAGATCGAGGAAGAGGTCCTCACCAACTCGGACGCCGCGATCGCGACGTTCCAGCAGGTGCTGTCGATCGACGACGTCGACATGGTCGCGATGGATGCGCTCGAGCGGCTCTACGTCCGCCTCGCGCGGTGGGAGCCTCTCAAGGACGTCTACGCCAAGAAGGCCGACCTCGCCGAGGATCCGGCTGACAAGAAGCGGATGCTCTACGTGCTCGCGCAGGTCTATGACCGCGAGCTCGGCGACCTCGGCAAGGCGATCGAGACCTACCAGGGCATCCTCGATCTCGACGCTGACGAGCTGCCGGCGATCCAGTCCCTCGACCGGCTCTACGGCCAGGCCGAGCGCTGGTACGACCTGCTGGGCAACCTCGAGCGTCAGGTCGAGCTGTCCGAGACCACGGGCGAGACCGTCTCGCTGAAGTACCGCGTCGGCCACCTGTGGCAGATCCGGCTCGGCGACGTCGCGCGCGCCATCGAGAGCTACCGCGAGGCGCTCGAGATGGATCCCGCGCACGCCGAGACGCTGCACGCGCTCGACGGGCTCGTCCACGGCAAGACCGAGCCGGTCATGGCCGCGCGCGTGCTCGAGCCGATCTACGACGCGTCGGGTGAGTACGCCAAGCTCGTCGATGTCCTCGAGGTGATGGTCGCCAACAACGAGGATCCGCTCGCGCGGGTCGAGCTGTTGCACCGCATCGCGACGCTCCACGAGCAGATGATCGGCAATGCCGAGGCCGCCTTCGGCGCGTACGCGCGCGCGCTGCGCGACGACTCGGGCAACCCGCAGACGCTCGGTCACATCGAGCGGCTCGCCGAGATCACGAACAGCTTCGAGGCGCTCTCGAAGCTGTATCAGGCCGAGACCGAGAAGACCTCCCACGAGGTCCCGCGGCAGGTCGATCTGTTGACGCGGCTCGCGCGCGTCCACGAGCACGAGCTCAACGACGTCGGCCGGTCGATCTCGACCCTGCGCCGCATCCTCGACGTCTCGATGGATGCCGGCGACATCAAGCCGGCGGTGCTCGACCTCGACCGGCTGTACGCGCAGACGCAGCAGTGGCCCGAGCTCTCCGACATCCTCAAGCGCGAGATCACACTCGCGGATGACGACGCCGAGATCGCGCAGCTGCAGTTCCGCCTCGGCCAGACGCTGCAGACCCAGCTCGGTGACCGCATGGGCGCCGTCGAGGTCTACCGCGAGATTCTCAACAACCACCCGCAGCACCTCACGACGCTGACCGCGCTCGAGGAGATGTTCCACGCGGGTCATCTCCAGCTGGAGATCGGTGCGGTCCTCGAGCCGCTGTACGAGGCCTCGGCCGAGTTCGGCAAGCTGCACGGCATCCACGAGGTCCAGCTGACGAAGCTCAGCGGGCCGGATCGCCAGGCGATGTACCAGCGCCTCGCGGAGCTCGCCGAGACCAAGCTGTTCGATCAGGCCAAGGCGTTCCACTGGTGGAGCGAGGCGATCGTCGAGGATCCTCGCTGGGATCATGCGATCGAGGAGGCCGAGCGACTCGCTCGCGAGACCGGGTCGTGGGACGAGTCGATCGCCGCGTACACGCGCGCTCTCGAGCGGACCACGGATCGCGAGGTCAAGCGGCAGACGCTGCTGCGGATGGCGCGCATCCACGAGTACGAGCTGCAGGACGCGGCGCGGGGCGTGGAGACGCACCTCCGGGTGCTCGAGATCGAGGCGAAGGATCCCGAGGCGCTCGCCGCCCTCGACCGGCTCTACCTCGGCGCGGGCATGTACGACGATCTCGCCGAGATCCTGCGCCGCCGCATCGAGGTGGTCCAGGACACCGACGAGCAGCTCGACCTGTACTTCCGGCGCGGCGCGATCTTCGGCGAGGCGCTCGGCGACCTCGACCAGGCGCTCGCGTGCTACCAGGCCGTGCTCGATCAGGAGAGCCGCAACCGTCGCGCGCTCGAGTCGATCGAGGCGATCCACTTCCGCCGCGAAGCGTGGCCGAAGCTGTTCGAGACCTACGAGAAGCTGATCGACGTCGCGGATGCCGACGCGGAGAT
This sequence comes from Myxococcota bacterium, assembly GCA_030857245.1. Lineage (GTDB taxonomy): Bacteria > Myxococcota_A > Polyangia > Haliangiales > Haliangiaceae > JABFXX01. Next base: position 33,152 of record JALZOI010000004.1, on the reverse strand, counting down.
GGCCGACATCTACGCGCGGATGGCGCGGATCTCGTCCGACGCTCTGGCGAACGAGGACAAGGCGATCGAGCTGTGGAGCCGCGTCCTGGATATCCGGGGCGAGGAGCCGCAGGCCCTCCAGGCGCTCGCCGAGCTGTGCACCCGCCGCGAACGGTGGGAGGAGCTCGTCGAGATCATCGAGCGTCAAGTGGCCGTCGCGCAGGCGGACGGCGACCAGATCGTCCTCTACAAGCAGCTCGGTAACGTCTGGGAGCACAAGCTCCAGCGCGAGCGCAACGCCCTCGACGCGTGGCTCGCCGCCGATCGCCTCGATGGTAACGACCTCGAGACGCTGCGCGCCCTCGCGCACCTCTATCGCTCGACGCAGGCGTGGGACGAGCTGTCGCAGACGCTGCGGCGGATCATCGACGTCGGCAACCTGTCCGGCGAGGTCACGGAGAACGAGACGATCGAGCTGTACGCGCAGCTCGGTCAGCTCGAAGGCGAAGTGCTCGGCCGCGTCGACGACGCTGTCGAAGCGTGGCGCCGCGTCATCGCGATCGACCCGAGTGACTTCCGCGCGCTCGCGGCCCTCGAGCAGCTGTTCACGCGCGAAGGTCGCTGGGAAGAGGCGATCGACGTCCTCGAGAAGCGAGCCCTCGTGCTCGATGACGAGACCCAGCGCCGCGACAATCTCTTGCAGGCGGCCGCGACGTGGGAGGAGAAGGTCGAGGACCTCACGAAGGCCGCCGCGGTCTACGAGCGGGTCCGGTCGGTCGATCCGTCGAACCAGACCGCGTCCGAGCGCCTCGAGGCGATCTACGCGCAGCAGTACAAGTGGACCGAGCTCGTCGAGGTCCTGCTCGAGCGCTCGGAGCTCGTGCCGGATGTCGAGCAGCAGATCAGCATCCTCAACCGCGTCGCCAAGATCTACGAGTCCGAGATCGGCGACCAGGAGAGCGCGTTCTACGTCCTGCAGGCCGCGTTCAAGCGCGACTACTCGCACGACGAGACCGCGAACGAGCTCGAGCGCCTCGCGTCGGCGACCAACCGCTGGCAGGAGCTGCTCGACGAGTACACGAACCGCGTCAACGAGCTCGAGCGTGAGGACCGGGGCTCGGCGACGGACCTGTGGGTCAAGATCGGCCGCTGGTACGCCGAGCACCTCTCGCACCTCGAGTACGCGATCCACTCGGTGCAGCAGGCGCTGCGCATCGATCCGAGCCACACCGGTGCGCTCGGCGGCATGGCCGAGCTGCAGCGCAAGCGCGGCTCGTGGAGCGAGCTGATCGAGACGCTGCAGCGCCACGCGGCCGTCGAGACCGACAAGGGGAAGAAGACCGAGCTGTACATCCAGCTCGCCGACCTCCTCGAGCGGCAGATGCAGGACATCGGCGGATCGATCCACGCGTACCAGCAGGCGCTGAACTACTCGCCGGCCTCGCCCGTGGCGCTCCTCGCCCTCGACCGGCTGTACCGCCGCGCCGAGCAGTGGGAGCCGCTGATCGACGTCCTGACCCGCCGCGCGGCGAACGAGACGGACGACCACACGGTCGTCAAGTTCCGCCTCGAGATCGGTCAGATCTGGGACCTCCGGCTGATCGACGCCGGCCAGGCGATCACGGCGTTCCAGCAGGTGCTCGACCTCGATCCGCAGAACCTCACGGCGCTGCGGGCCCTCGAGGGTCTCTACGAGAAGACGAACCAGTCCGAGAAGTACCTCGACGTGCTCGAGAACCAGCTCGATGCGACGCCGTCGGATGGCGAGCGGATCGCGCTGTACGAGCGCATGGCCGCCGCCTGGGAGGAGCGGTTCGGCAAGCTCGACCGCGCCGCCGAGGCCCTCGAGAAGATCGTCGCGATCGACAACCGCAACTACGCGGCCTACCGCGAGCTCGCGCGCCTGTACCAGCAGGCGGGCAAGTGGGAAGCGCTCGTCGAGACGTACCGCAACCACATCATGTCGACGTCGGACGTGCAGACGCGCGTCGACCTCTACGTGGCGATGGGCGTCATCTACGAGACGAACCTCCAGGACAGCGATCGCGCCGTCGAGGCGTACACCGACGTGCTGCAGTTCGACGGTGACGAGCAGCGTGCCCTCGGCGCGCTCGGCCGGCTCTACGAGAAGATGAGCGAGTGGGATCGCGGCATCGACGTGATGGCGCACCTCACCCAGCTGACCGACGACCCCCGCAAGCAGGTCGACCTGTTCTGGCGGATGGGCCGCATCCAGTACACGCAGCTCGGCGATCCGGACTCGGCGGAGGCGAACCTCCTCCGCGCCCTCGCCATCGACGCGGCGCACGTGCCGACGATGGAAGCGCTGACGAAGCAGTACTCGGATCGCGGTGACTGGCTCAAGGCCGCCCAGATGATGGTGCGCGCCGAGAGCTACACCCCGGTCGTCACCGAGAAGGTCCGCCTGCTGTTCGAGGCGGCCCGGATCTACGAGGACAAGCTCCGCCAGAACGACGCCGCGAAGCAGCTCTACGCCGCCGTGATCGCCCTCGATCCCGAGCACGTCGACGCGGGCCGTCCGCTCGCCGAGCTCTACTTCGAGGCGCAGCAGTGGACCGAGCTGTCACCGGTCATCGACATGCTGTGCCGCAAGGTCGGTCAGCTGCATGCCGACCCGCGCGAGCTCAACGACCTGTACTACCGGGCGGCGCGCACCGCGTCCGAGCTCGGCGACTTCCAGAAGGCGCTCGGCTACTACAAGGCCGCCTACGACATCGACTCGACGCACCTCCCGACGCTGATCGGACGCGCCGACTTGCTGTTCAAGATGGGCGACTACGACAACGCTGGAAAGATCTACCAGACGATCCTGGTCCAGCACCGCGACGGTCAGGACGAGGCGGACGTGGTCCGCATCTACAACCGCCTCGGCATGGTTCGCCAGGCCCTGGGTGAGCGCAAGAAGGCGCTCAACATGTTCGAGAAGGCGCTCGAGATCGACCCGACGCATCGCGAGACGCTGCAGGCGGTCATCGATCTCCAGACGCAGCAGGGCGACTGGGAAGCGGTCGTCCATGCCAAGCGCTCGCTGAGCGTGAAGGCGGGGGCGAAGGAGAAGGTCTCCCTCCTCGACGAGATCGCGGGCATCTATCACGAGAAGCTGCAGAACCCGCAGAAGGCAACGGCCGCGTACCTCGAGGCTCTCGAGGCCGCGCCCGACGACCACCAGCTGCTGCAGAAGGTCCTCGATATCTACACGGAGACCAAGCAGTGGAAGAAGGTCGTCGAGACCATCGAGCGCTTCATCGCGCTCGAGTCGGACGACGTCCGCAAGGGCGCCTACTACCACGCCGCGGCGACGATCTGCCGTGACGAGCTGAAGTCCCTGGACGACTCGGTCGACTACTACAACCGCGCCCTCGACAGCTTCTTCGCCAACCCGGAGAAGCTGCCGGAGCCGATGATCCCGCGCGCCCTCAAGTCGTTCGAGGCCATCGACAAGGTCCTGACGACGAAGCGCGACTGGAAGGGTCAGGAGCGGGCGTATCGCGACATGATCAAGCGGATGCCCAAGCCGCAGCCCGGGCAGCCGATCCCGCCGGTGTTCCACAAGATCCAGGTCGGCTTGTTCGATGGGCTCGGCGAGATCTATCGCTCGCGCCTCAAGCACTACCAGTCGGCGACGCAGGCGTTCGAGGTCGCGCAGTCGCTCGATCCGAAGAACGAGCTGCGGCCGGGCGATGACCGTGCCGAGATCCTCGCCGAGCTCTATCTCGTCGCGGGTCCCGAGTACACGGACAAGGCCGTCGAGCAGCACATGCGGATGCTCCGCAACGAGCCGTTCAAGTACGACTCGTACAAGGCGCTCCGCAAGATCTACATGGAAGCGCACCAGTACGATAAGACGTGGTGCGTCTGTAACACCCTCGCGTTCCTCAAGAAGGCCGACGCCGACGAGCTGCAGTTCTACGAGCAGTACAAGCCGCGCGGCCTCGTGAAGGCCAAGAACGTGATGAGCCAGGAGACCTGGTCCAAGCTCATCCACCCCGACGAGAACCGCTACATCAGCGCGATCTTCGGGTCGGCCTGGCAGGGCATCGCCGCGATGAAGGCGTTCCCGCACAAGGAGTTCGGGATCAAGCGGAAGGACCGACGCCAGCTGCCGGGCGATCCGCTGATGTTCAGCAAGCTCTTCTATTATGTCGCGCAGGTGCTGAACGTGCCGCTGCCGGAAGTGTTCCTCCTCGAGGACAACAAGCCGGCCGACATCCAGCTCGCCAACGCGATCGAGAAGAGCGAGCTGTGCCCGTCGTTCGTCGTGCGACCGCACCTGCTGCAGGGCAAGAGCGAGCGCGAGATCGCGTTCCTCAGCGCGCGCCGCCTGACGTTCATGCGGCCCGAGTACTACCTGAAGATGCTGCTGCCGACGAACACCGAGCTCAAGGTGGCGCTGCTGTCGGCGCTCGTGATGGTGCAGCCCCGGTTCCCGGTGCCGCCCGACATGGTGCAGCTCGTCCAGGCGTACCTGCCCGAGATGCAGAAACGCACGCCGCCGCACGTCCTCGAGCAGCTCGGCGCCGTGGTCCAGCGGTTTGTCCAGGCGGCGCCCGAGATCAACCTCGCGAAGTGGGGCCATGCGGTCGATGCGACCTCGCATCGTGCAGGCTTCGTCGTGAGTGGCGATCTCGAGGTCGCGGCGCGGATGGTCTCGGCCGAGCCGGTCGTCGTCGGTGGTCCGCAGGTGAAGGACAAGATCAAGGAGCTCGTCCTCTACTCGATCTCCGAGGAGTTCTTCACGGTCCGCGCCCAGATGGGCCTGACGATCGCGGGCTGATCGATCGGCGTCCGCGGCTGCCGGTCGTGACCGGCGCCGCAGAGGGGCAGGGTGGGATGGCGGTACGCTGGGACATGTCCCGGTGGTTGCCGCTCGTTCCGCTCGTTCCGTTGGTCGTGCTCGTCAGTTGCGGTGGCGGTGGCGACGAGGGGCCGCAGCTCGTCGTCACGACAAGCTTCACGCTCACCGACTCCGGCGGCATCGGGCCGTCGCCACTCGATCCGCTGCTGAACCAGCCGCTCACGATCGAGCTCGTGATGGACGAGATCGAGCTCGGGCACGCGTCGTCGACGGGCTGTCGCTCGACGTACTTCAGCAAGACGCAGCCGCCCCGCACCGCGAGTGGCCCGGTCGCCGCGACCCTGCAGACCGAGGTGCTCGACCGGCTGATCGATTGGACCGTCGAGCTGGAGCTCTGCGAGACGGCCGCGCAGTCCAACATCCAGATCGACTCGGTGATCGACCCGCTGAACCTCAACATCGGCTGCCTGACGGTCCCCGCCGGGGCGATGGTGCGCGCCGGCCTGGACCCGGTGCTGACCACGTTCACCGCCACGCGGTGCGGCGCGACGCTGCTCGATGTGGTGTTCAACCGCGTGCTCGACGCCCGCGACTTCAGCGTGACGTTCGCGACCGGTCCGGCGCGGCTACCCTGACAGCGGTCAGCTGACAGCGAGCAGCGGGCTCGTCAGCGGTCGTGGGCGCGGATCCGGGCGCACAGCAGCGCGGCATCACGGACGAACGGCTGCCGCGTCGCGAGGTGCGTGCCGGCGAGGTACGGCCGCGGCTCGCTGACGACCAGGTAGCGCACGCCGCCCGGGCACCGTACGACCAGCGGCGCGACATCAGCGTCGAGCCGCGCCGTCGTGGGCAGCGGGCGACCCTCGACGTCGCGGAACCGCGCGGTCGCTGGGCCGCAGCCGACGACGAGGGCCGTGACTGCGAGCGAGGCGAGCAGGACGTGGCGCACGCTCCAGCATGACCCGGACGGAGCGCGCCGACGAGCGGCCGCCCGACTAGACGTTCGTCGGGCCCGACCAGTCGCCGGGGATCGGGGTCGCGATGTTGCGCAGGCCAGTGACGCGGTAGACCTTGAGCTCGTCGGCCTTGCCCTTGACCTTGACGGGCGGCAGCTGGGTCGCCTCGATGCGGCCCATGACCTGCTTGTAGGTGTCCTCGGAGATGATGATCTCGCCCGAGCTGGCGACGTTGACGAGGCGCGAGGCCACGTTCATCGCGTCACCGATCGCGGTGTACTGGAGCGCTCGGGTCGAGCCGATCGCGCCGGTGATGACCATGCCGGTGTTGATGCCGATGCCGATCCGGATCGCGGAGAGGTTCTCGGACGCGCGGGTCCGGTTGAATTCCTCGAGCGCCTGCAGCATCGCGACGGCGCACGACACGGCCTTGTAGGGCGCGTCGTCGATCGGGATGGGCGCACCGAACAGGCCGATGATCTCGTCGCCGACGAACTTGTCGAGCGTGCCCGAGTACTTGAAGAGCACGTCGACCATGACCTCGAAGTACTCGTTGAGCGTGTTGACGACCTCCTGGGCGGGGCGGCCGTCGGACATCGTGGTGAAGCCACGGATGTCGGAGAACAGCATCGTGATCTCGTTGAGCCGGCCGCCCTTCTCGATCGTCAGCTTGCCCTGGACGACCTGCTCCACGACCGACGGCGGGATCAGCCGCGAGATCTGGGCGCGGGTCTGCGCTTCCTTCTCGATGCGGCTCGCGAGCCGGGCGTTCTGGATCGAGATCGCAGCCTGCGCGGCCATGCCGGTGCAGATCTGCAGATCCTTCTCGGTGAACGCGTTCGAGGTGAACAGCGAGTCGAGGTGCATGATGCCGAGCAACTCGCCGGCGTGCAGCAAGGGCAGGGTCATCGTCGAGCGGATGCCCTGCATGATGATCGAGTGCGCGCCCGAGAACCGGGCGTCCATCGTCGCATCCGAGGACAGCACGGCAGCCTTGTTGTTCTGGACCTCGGCCATCACCGTCTTCGAGAGGACGATGTTGGGATCGCTCTTGCCGCTGCGCGTCTTGACGTAGCGGGGCACCAGCTCGCCCTTGTCGTCGGTCAGCAGGATCACGCCGCGATCCGAGCCGACCAGCTCGAAGGCCTTGTCGAGGATCTTCGGCAGCAGCTTGTCGAGGTCGAGCTCGCTGCCGACGGCGCGCGCCAGCTCGTGACCGATGCGGAGCCGCTCGTAGTCGCGGCGCAGGTTCTTCTCGTCGGCGATCTGGCGCTCCGGCATGAAGTCGCCGGTGTTCGCCTGGATGCGGCCGCGGATGTGGCTCTCGGTGAGGCCCGGCGCGATCGTCACGCGGCCGAGGGCGTCGTCGGCCTTCGGCTTGTCGGCGAACACGATGCGCGTCGAGCCCATTGTGAACTCGTCGCCGTCGGTGAGGTAGTGATCGGCGACTCGCTCGCCGCGCATGAAGGTGCCGTTGAGCGAGCGCAGGTCGCGCAGCATGTAGCGGCCGTCGGCGGCGCGCTGGATCTGCGCGTGCTCCTTCGAGATGATCCGATCCAGGATCTGGATCGTGTTGTCGGGATGGCGCCCGATCGTGTTGAAGGCGGCGAGCTCGAACTCCTGCCGCTCTTCCCCGGAGATGACGATCAGCTTGGCCATCGCAAACTCGAAGTAGCCCCTGACCGATGGTAGACGTCCCGTTTCGAGGAGTAAAGCAGCGATCACCACAACCCCCCGTGGTGTCAGGGGAATCGCGGCCACAAACCGACACACGACGGTCGCGCGAACCGCGCACCGGGGCTTGATGTCCGACCGCGACTATGGCATCAGTACCTCCGCCGGAGCCCCTCGCTTCGGGTCTTGCGAATGTGGCGGAATTGGTAGACGCGCTGGTCTCAGGTGCCAGTGAGTAACATCGTGGGGGTTCGAGTCCCCCCATTCGCACCGCTGGTTACGAGCTCGACGATGGTCACCGGTAATCACTCGAGCTCGAGAAATTACCGCCGGCCGGCGTCGATCACGACACGCTGACGAGCCGGGTGCCCCCGTACCGTCGGAGAGTCTAGGCTCGCCGGAGCGCGAAGGCTCTCACTCACTCCAGAGTCACGTCGCTGATGTCCATCTGCACAATGTCGAGCGCCGCGCGCGCCTCCGGAAGCTTTGTCTCGAGCTCACCTGTCAGGTCATCACGCGGATCGGCCGTGACCTGCAAGTAGACGAGGCTCGGCGAGACCTCGACGACGCGTTCGAACGCTCGGGAGTCACGGAGCTTCACGACGTCCACGCGCGCGACGTGCCCGGGCCCGAGGAAGGTGCCCCATTCGATCGTCGCGAGCTGCGTGGCCAAGAGCTCGCACTTCCAGTGGCGCGCCCGCCGACCTCGCTGACGGAGATCGGAGAGCCCCTCGCGCGCTCCGTGGGGCGTGACGCACCCAAGGACAGCTTATGTGCGAGCCCGTAGGTAGGCTCCGCTGCGACGAAGCCAGCGCCTGCCCGGAGGACGACCGCAAGCTCATAGACGCCGTTCATCACAGCGTCCAGATCCAAGCCTTGAAGCGGAAGCACCAGGTGTCCAAACAGCGCGGTCGTCGGCGAAGCCGGCGTGCGGCCTCGGAGGCTGCTCTCGAGCTCTCCTCCAGCGACCAACTCCTTGCCTCGCTTCGTATCGAACGACACGGCGTCGTAGCCCGGATCTGACAGGTACTGCTGGATCAGCTGCGGCGTAGACGGGGCGTGCTTCGCCCAGCGGTCTTTGTGGCGCGCACTGACTCGCTCGAGTGCCGCGAAGCAGGGGCGCGACAGGATCTCGGACACGCGTGCCGCTGCCTGCTGGTCGTGCAGGAGGACCGCACCGAAATCGAGCCGGATGCAAAGGCTTGCGCTCACGAGCAGTCCTTCCGCCAGCCTGCGCTGGGCTCGCTGTATTCGCCGTCATCATTCACCGTGGGACAGAGCTTGTAGCAGTCGATGCGGCCTTCGAAGCGTTTGCACTTCGCGAAGTCGCTGTCTGCATCGATCAACTTCTTGATCGTGCTGGAGCCGGGCTTCTTCAGCTCCTCGTTCAGCTCGCTCACATAACCTCGGTACTGGCTGACGCCCTTTGCGATCGCCCGCGAGTTGTCAGGCTTGAGCTCGATCACCAGGCAAGTCTCACCGGGTGCCATCGCGCAGTCCAATCGTCCGCTGCTGAGCACGATCTCCTTCGCATCGCAGCCATTCTGCCGATCCGCGTGCGCGCGATTCCCTTGATCGAGCATGAAGCTCACCACCGGATGATTCGAGCCGCGAAGGTTGCGCGTCATCCTCTCGACGCTCTCCCGCTGGGTTCGCTGTACTCGACCGTGGGACAGAGCGTGCTCGAAGCTCTCGCGCTCTCCTCCATCGACCAGGTCCTTGCGGCGCAGGCGCGGCGTGCGTCGCCCAGCGACCCGCGGCCGGCCCGACCCGTGTCAGGGATCCCAGGTCAACCAGTACCTGGATGCCGACCCGATCAGCCGCGAGCCGAGGACGCGGTCGGCCGGCTGGTCGCGGGGGCCCACGTACTCGATCCGATAGAAGGCGCCGCTGGTTCCCGGGGGGAGGAGCACCGGCGGATTGGCGAGGGCGACTTGCCCGCCATACTGGAGCGTCTCGACGCGCACGCCCCGGGTCGATCGATTGACGACCCACAGCGGATCGAGAAGGGGGTTCGGTAGCTCCGACCAGGCCCCCTCCGCGACCGGCGCGTCGATGCTGCGGGCCAGCTTGCGCTCGACGCGTGGTCCTGCCGCGCCATCGCTCACGAGCATGACCTCGATCGAGTGACCTTTGACCCAGTACGCCACGCCGAGCCCGACCGGGATGATCGTGATCGGCGCCCACCGTGACAGGGTCGCTCGCCACGCAGGACGGCCGATGGCCGCGGCACCAGGACGGTGGCTCACCGCACGCCCGCGCCGTTTCGTCCACACCACGACGAGCCCCGCGAGCGCGAGCGCGAGCGCGCCATACATCGCAACCGCGCGCACGGTGGAGCTCAGCATCTGGAGCACCATATCAATCAGGGCCTCGGTGCGCTGGCGCGCGGGGCCGCGCCGCCGCGCCCGGCCGGATTTCGAGTGCTGCTCGTCCGATTTCGGTTGTTGGTGCGTCGTTTCGTACGCACCGTTGAGGCTCGACATTGCATCGAACTCTCAAGGAGACACCATGGGCAACGAAGTCTTGCTAATCGGCGCTGGAGTGGCCGCATTCCTGGTCCTCGTGCTGCTCGCCGCGTCGATCTACACCGTCGAGCAGCGCACGGTCGCGATGGTGCAGCGGCTCGGCAAATTTCAGCGGGCCGCCGAGCCCGGCATCCACCTGAAGATCCCGTTCATCGATCGCGTGGTCGGGCGCATCAACGTGCGCGTCCAGCAGCTCGACGTCGCCGTCGATACGAAGACCGAAGATAACGTGTTCGTGAACCTGATGGTCGCGGTCCAGTACTACGTGCTGCCCGACAAGGTCTACGACGCCTTCTACAAGCTCGACGACGCGCGTCGCCAGATCACGTCCTACGTGTTCGACGTGGTGCGCGCCCAGGTCCCGAACATCAAGCTGGACGATGTCTTCGCGAAGAAGGACGACATCGCCGAGGCCGTGAAGGTCGAGCTCTCGCACGTCATGGAGAACTTCGGATACGGCATCCTGAAGGCGCTGGTCACGGACATCGAGCCGGACGCCCGCGTGAAGGAAGCGATGAACGAGATCAACGCGGCGCAGCGCATGCGCGTCGCGGCCCACGAGAAGGGCGAGGCCGAGCGGATCCTCAAGGTGAAGCTCGCGGAGGGCGACGCGCAGAGCAAGGCGCTGCAGGGTAAGGGCATCGCGGATCAGCGGCAGGCGATCGTCGCCGGGCTCCGCGACTCCGTCGACGAGTTCCGTCGCTCGGTGCCGGGCACGACGGCGAAGGACGTCATGAACCTCGTCCTCATGACGCAGTACTTCGACATGCTCAAGGAGATCGGGGCCTCGTCGCGCACGAACGCGATCTTGATCCCGCACTCCCCGGGCAACGTGGCGAGCCTGACCGAGCAGATCCGGAATGCGATGATCGAGGCGGACCAGGTCACCGAGCATGTCGGCGACACCGGGCGCCCTGCCGCGGCGCACGCCGCCGGCAACGGTCACGGCCAACCGGCGCGCAGCAGTACCTGACGCTGACGGCGCCGCTTCGGTCAGGCGGCTGCGACCATCGCCCGCGCCGATCCAGGTCCTCGACCAGGTGAAATCCCGTCGGCCGCGGGACGACGATCCAGCCAAGCCGGGCGAGCTCGACCTCGAGCGCGGCGCGCGTGGCTTCATCACGCAGCGCGGCATAGCAGATGGGGCGCGCGAGAGCCGCCGCGGGAAGCGGGGGCGGCGGCGGTGGAGCAGGCGGGTCGACGCAGGACGGGCTGTGCCTCCTGGGGCGGCGTGGCGAGCCGCACCCAGGATCGGCGGATAAGTCCGGTCCGGTGAGCGCGCAAGGGGCTACAGGAACCAGCTCGTCGCCGCCATCGCGACCGCGACGACGGGCGCCAGCGCGGTGGCGCAGGCGGCGACGTACGTCGCGGGCGCCACGCTCGTGAACGCGAGGGCGTAGCTCAGCGGCGGGTTGAACCACAGGATCAGCCGGAGGACCACGACCGCCCGGAATGGGTGGGTGTCGAGGAGCTCGAAGACGCGGACCAGGCGCGGGTGGCGCGGCCGCCAGGGCTGCATACCGGGCCGGCGCACCCGCCGCGCGAGGATGAACGGCACGGTGACGGCGAGCATGCCGCCGACGAAGCCGACCGCGAATCCGACGTACGGCCCGAAGGCGAGCCGACCACCGATCACGAACGCCATCCCCGGCAGCCCGACGAAGGCGCCCCCGAGGAACGCCGCGATGAAGATCAGCGGCGCGGCCGGTCCCAGCGACTCGAGCCACGCGCCGACCTTGGCCGGCGTGACAGCACCGGTCCGCCAGAGGTAGACCGCGCCGATGACGAACGCGACGACGAACCCGCCGAGGAGGACCCGCCGCGCGGTCCGCGACAGCTTCACCACGGGATCCGGAGTCACCCACAGGACAAGACCGCATTCGTGACCGGGAGCCAACCGATAGTTTGGCGTCATGTGCGATGTTCCGGCCCGTGCGGGTGATCGCGACCGTCGCTGCGGTGCTGATCGGGATGGTGGCATCGGCCGGTGCGGCGGTCTCGCCGGCCGACATCGAGCGCGCCCGCGCCGGCGTGCTCTCCGAGAGCTACCAGAAGGAGCTGCCGGGCTACGAGGCGGTAGCGGGCTCGGCCGCGGCCCGCCCGCGCGATCCGCGCATGGGGCAGCGCATCCCCCGCGAGAGTGCGCGCCGGATCGATACCCGCGAGCAGCGCGACCTCGAGGGTGGCGGCGCGCTCGGCAGCCTGCTCGAGATCCTGATGTGGGGCTGCCTCGCCGTCGGCATCGGGCTCGGGCTGTTCTGGATGATCGCCGAGCTGTCCAAGTTCAACGAGGATGCGAAGCTGCCGCCCGAGGAGCAGGCCGCCGCGATCGATGCGGCCACCACCGCGATCATCGACAAGCCGCTCGGTGACGCCGACGAGCTCGCCGCGCGGGGCGCGTTCGCGGAGGCGATCCACACGCTGCTGCTGCGCACCCTCCACGAGCTGGCGCGCAGCGCGATGGTGCGGGTCGAGCGCTCGCACACCAGCCGCGAGATCCTCGCGCGGGTGCCGCTCCTCGCCGACGCGCGGGAGGCGCTCGCGGGGCTGATCACCGCGGTCGAGCTCACGCACTTCGGCGACGAGCCGGCGAACGCCGACGACTACGCGCGCTGCCGCGAGCAGTTCAACCGGTTCGCGACGGCGTTCCGCAGCGGCCTCGCGGTGCAGCAGCGGATGCCGAAGCTCGGCGGCGGAACGGCGGTGGCGTCGTGACCAACCCGTTCTCGCGGACCACGATCGCGCTCATCATCGGCGTCGCCGCGGCGTCGCTCGCCGTCGCCGCCGCGCTCACCGTGTTCGGCGACGACCTCGGAGGCAAGGAGCCGTCGGCGGGCGCCGATACCTACTCGGTGTCGGCGATCGGCCACCGCGGGCTGGTCGAGATGCTGACCAAGCTCGACATCCCGGTGGTGAAGAGCCGCGCGGCGTCGGGCGACAAGGCGACGACCGGCCTGCTCGTGATCGCCGAACCCACGGTCTCCGACGAGGCCTCGAAGCAGCGGCTGCGCGCGCTAGTCGCGTCGGCGCCGCGGGTGCTGATCATCTTGCCCAAGTGGTACGGCAGCGCGACGCGCGGCGCCGAGTGGATCGACGAGGCCAATGCGCTCCCCGAGAGCGAGATCGATGACGTGCTGATCGCGGTCGGCGTCAGCACGCGGGTCGCCCGCCGCACCGCGCCGGTGCCCGCGAACCACTGGGCCGCGCCCGAGCTCGGCCTCGAGCAGCCGAAGCTCAAGCTGCCGCGGCCGCAGCTGCTGGCGGCCGGCGACGAGGACATCGCGCTGGCCGGCGATGGCGTCAACGAGCTCGTCGTCAAGCACGAGCTCGAGGATGGCCACACGTTGTGGATCGTCGGCGATCCCGACGTGCTCAACAACCACGGCCTCCGGCACCCCGACAATGCGGTGTTCGCGATCACGCTGATCGACCAGGCGCGCGACGGGGGGCCCGTGGTGGTCGACGAGGTCATCCACGGCTACGCCCAGCAGCCGAGCCTGCTCCGCACGCTGTTCCGGTTCCCGCTCGTCCTCGCCACGCTGCAGGTGCTGATCTGCGCGCTGCTCGCGGTGTGGGCCGCGATGGTGCGCTTCGGGCCGCGGCGCGCGGCCCCGCCCCCGCTCGCGCCCGGCAAGGACTTCCTGATCCAGAACACCGCCGCGCTGCTGCACTACGGCGGGCATCACACCGACGCGCTCCGCCGCTACCTCGTGCAGAGCGTCGCCGCGGTCCGCCACGGCCTCCACGCTCCCTCGCTCGCCCCGTCGGCCATGACGCAGTGGCTCGAGAACGTTCGCGGCGTCCGCGGTGGCTCGATCTCGCTGATCGAGCTGGAGCGCGACGTCCTCACCGCAGACACCCCTCAGCGATCGGTCGAGCTCGCCGATCGCGTCTATCGCTGGCGCATGGAGATGATCAATGGACCTCAACACCGTTCGTGAAGTCGCGTCGCGCCTGCGTGAGCAGGTCCACCGGGTCGTCGTCGGGCAGGACAACGCGATCGATCTGCTCATGGTCGCGATGCTGTGCGAAGGCCACATCCTCTTCGAGGGCGTGCCCGGCGTCGCCAAGACGCTGCTCGCGCGCACGTTCGCGAGCGGGCTGTCGCTGACGTTCTCGCGCGTGCAGTTCACGCCGGACCTGATGCCGGGCGACATCATCGGCACGAACCTGTTCAACTTCCAGACGAACTCGTTCACGTTGACGAAGGGGCCGATCTTCACGCAGCTGCTGCTCGCGGACGAGATCAACCGCACGCCGCCGAAGACCCAGGCCGCGCTGCTCCAGGCGATGCAGGAGCGGTCGGTGACCGTCGACGGCGTCACCCACGAGCTCGGCGACGGCTTCATGGTGATCGCGACGCAGAACCCGATCGAGCAGGAGGGGACGTACCTGCTGCCCGAGGCGCAGCTCGATCGCTTCCTGTTCAAGGTCGTGATCGGCTACCCGACGCGCGACGACGAGCGCGACATCGTGCGCCGCCACGGGCACCGCACGACGATGCCGCGGATGTCGGACTTCGACGTCCAGCCGATGGCGGACCTCGGGACGCTCGTCGCGATGCGCAACGCGGTCTCCCAGATCCGGCTGTCGGATGCGATCCTCGACTACATCGTCGACCTCGTGCGCGCGACGCGCGAGCGGCCGAGCATCGCGTTCGGCGCCTCGCCGCGCGCCGCCACGATGATCACGACGGCGGCCCGCGCGTACGCGGCGCTCCAGGGCCGCGACTACGTGCTGCCGGACGACGTCAAGAACCTCGCGGTCCCGGCGCTCCGCCACCGCATCGTCCTGGCACCGGGCGCCGAGATCGAGGGGCTGACCGCCGAGACCGTCGTCCGCCAGATCGTCGACCAGGTCGCCGCGCCGCGCTGAGCTCCGCCCCATGCGTCCCACCATCCGCTGCCTCGTCCTCTTCATCGCCGGCATCCCCGTGTCGCTCGCGGCGGTGTCGATCGATCCGAAGCTGTGGACCGTGTGGATCAGCTACCTCGGCGCCGCGCTGCTGCTGACCGGCATCGACGCGGTGCTCGCGCTCGCGAAGCGCCGGCTCCGCATCAAGGTCGACGCGCCCGAGCAGATCTTCATCGGCGAGACCACGCCCGCGCAGCTCACGCTGACCGCGAACCGCGGCGCCGACATCGCGATCCTCCCCGAGCTCGACGACGATCTCGCGCCGCAGGCCGAGCAGTGGGTCCAGCTCCGCCCGACCGCGCACGATCCCAAGGTCGCCCGGCTCGTGCACCCGATCCCGCTGGCGCCCCGGCGGCGCGGCGATCACGCGATCCGCACGATCCACCTGCGCTGGCGCGGGCCGCTCGGCCTGATCGAGAAGCGCGTCGCCCGCCCGATCGCCACGAAGGTCGGCGTGGTCCCCAACATCGGCGCGGTCCGCGCGATCGCGCTGCGGATGTTCGCCGACCAGAACTTCATGGCCGGGCTCAAGGTCGAGCGCTTCCTCGGCGACGGCTCGGAGTTCGAGTCGCTGCGCGAGTACGTCGTCGGCATGGATCATCGCGCGATGGACTGGAAGTCGTCGGCGCGCCATCGCAAGCTGCTCTGTCAGGAGTACCGGGCCGAGCGCAACCACCAGGTCGTGCTCGCGGTCGACTCCGGCCAGCTGATGTCCGAGCCGGTCGGCGGCGTGCCGAAGCTCGACCACGCGATCAACGCCGCGATCTTGCTCGGCTGGTTCTGCCTGCGCACCGGCGATCGCGTGGGCATGATCGGCTTTGACGAGCGCGTCCGCACGTGGGCCGAGCCGGCCGGCGGCATGCACACGTTCCGCCGGCTGCAGGCGATGTCGGCGGAGATCGACTACTGCTCGGTCGAGACCAACTACACGCTGACCCTCGCCGAGCTGTCGACCCGGCTGCGCCGCCGCTCGCTCGTCGTGCTGTTCACCGACTTCCTCGACACGGTCACCGCCGAGCTGATGATCGACAACGTCAACCGGCTGGCGCGTCGCCACCTCGTGCTGTTCGTCGCGGTCCGCGACCCGTCGCTCGAGAACCGGGCGCTCGCCCGGCCGCGCACGCTCGGCACGCTGCACGAGGCGGTGGTCGCCGGCGACTTCGTGCGCGAGCGTCAGGTCGTGCTCGAGCGGCTGCGCCGCGCCGGTGCGCACTGTATCGACGTCGCGCCCGACCAGTTCTCGATGGCCCTCGTCAACCGCTACCTCGACATCAAGCGCCGGGAGCTCTTCTGATGGCGACCCCGCAGACCTACCGCG
Source organism: Myxococcota bacterium (assembly GCA_030857245.1). Classification (GTDB taxonomy): domain Bacteria; phylum Myxococcota_A; class Polyangia; order Haliangiales; family Haliangiaceae; genus JABFXX01. The sequence continues at coordinate 16,967 of JALZOI010000004.1, read as the reverse complement.
CCGAGGGCCGCCAGATGCGCTCGGTCGAGTTCCGCCGCGAGCGCGAGGCGACGTGGAGCGAGCTCGAGTACCTGATCGCCGAGGCCGACAAGCGCGGGCTCCGCGCGCTGTCCGCCGAGCAGCTCGCCCGGCTGCCGCACCTGTACCGCGGGACGCTGTCCTCGCTGTCGGTGGCACGCTCGATCTCGCTCGACCGCGCGCTGACCGAGTACCTCGAGAGCCTCGTCGGCCGGGCGTACTTCGTCGTCTACGGCACGCGCCAGGCGCTCAGGAAGCAGCTCTCGGACTTCTTCCTCTGGAAGTGGCCGTCGACGATGCGCCGCGCGAAGTGGCACCTGCTGGTCGCCACGCTCGTGATGCTCGCAGGCGGCATCGCCGCGTTCCAGCTGACGTCGTCCGACATGGACTACTACTACGCGTTCGTCGGTGACATGGCGCAGGGCCGGTCCCCGGCGTCGTCGACGTCGGAGCTCCGCGCCGGCCTCTACGACGGCGGCTCGGTCTCGGGCTCGCTCGCGACCTTCGCGGCGTCGCTGTTCTCGCACAACTCGCGGATCGGCATCATGGCGTTCGCGCTCGGCTTCATCGCCGGGCTGCCGACGCTGCTGCTGCTGTTCTACAACGGGCTCGTGCTCGGCGGCTTCGTGGCGCTCTACCACTCGCGCGGGTTGTCCGTGGACCTCTGGGGCTGGCTGCTGCCGCACGGCGTGACCGAGCTGTTCGCGGTGATCGTGTGCGGCGCCGGCGGCTTCCTGCTCGCGCACGGCCTGGTGTTCCCGGGGGCGCAGACCCGGATGGATGCGCTGCGCGAGCGCGGGCGCCACGCCGCGGTCCTCGTGATCGGCGCGGTGATGATGCTGTTCGTGGCCGGGCTCATCGAGGGCATCTTCCGGCAGACCGTCACGAGCGTGCCGATCCGGTACTCGGTCGCCGGCGCCACCGCGATCTGGTGGATCTACTACTTCGGCTTCGTCGGGCGCCGCCGCGACGCCGCGACGCTGCTCGCCCGCGAGGAGGACGAGCACGACGCCGAGGTCAGGCTGACGGTCTCCGAGTCGGCGTCGAAGAGCATGGTGATGTCGGCGTCGGCGACGAAGACGATGCTGACCGGGGCGCCCGCGAGCAAAGGCGTGCTGCCCGCGGCGGCGGCCAGCAGCGGCGCCTGGCGCGCGGCCGGCAAGGAGCGCCGGCGATGAGCACGGGGGCCCCGAGCTGGAACGCCCAGCAGCGCACCGAGGCGTCGAAGCTGGTGCGCGAGATCGTGACGCCCGAGGGCATCCCGATCCGGTTCACGCTGTCCCGCGCGGGCGATCGCGCCGGCGCGTTCGTGATCGACATGCTGGTGCAGCTGGTCGTGCTGCTGGTCGTCGGCTTCGCGTTGTCGCTCGCCGTCGGCGACCAGCTCGAGGGCTCGTGGCTGACCGCGGTGATCGTCGTCCTCGCGTTCCTGCTCGTGAACTTCTACTTCGCGTTCTTCGAGGTCCGGTGGCAGGGCGCGACGCCCGGCAAGCGCAAGGTCGGCATCCGCGTGATCGATGCGCGGGGCGGGCAGCTCGAGACCAGCGCGGTCCTCGCCCGCAACCTCGTCCGCGAGCTCGAGGTCTGGATGCCGCTCCGGCTGCTGCTCGCCGGCAACGTCGTGTGGCCGAACGCGCCGGGCTGGATCATCCTGATCGCCGGGCTGTGGACGTTCGTGTTCCTGTTCTTCCCGCTGTTCAACAAGGACCGCCTGCGGATCGGGGACCTCGTGGCAGGGACCCGGGTCGTCCTGCAGCCGAAGGTCGTGATGCCGCCCGATCTCGCCGCCGAGGCCGCGGTGATCGCCGCCGCGCGCCCGCAGATCCGGTCGTACGCGTTCTCCGACCAGCAGCTTGGCGTCTACGGCATCTACGAGCTCCAGGTCCTCGAGGGCGTGCTCCGCCAGACGCCGGGGAGCGCCGGCTACTTCGAGGCGGTGCGCACGGTCGCCGAGAAGATCCGCGCCAAGATCACGTACGACCAGCTCGTCAGCGACGACGAGCGCTTCCTCCGTGACTTCTACGCCGCCCTGCGCGCCCACCTCGAGCAGAAGATGCTGTTCGGCAAGCGGCGCGAGGACAAGTTCTCGAAGTAGCGCCCGCGGCGCGTCAGTTCAGCGCGTGCGCGTCGGCGGCGTGGCCGATCAGCGCGTCGCGCGGCACGATCTCGGTCGCGGACTCGTGGGTCGCCGCGAGGACCACGAGCGGCGCGGCGTCGGCGTCGAAGGCCTGCTTCCAGCGCGCCGCACACAGGCACCAGCGATCACCGGGCTTGAGGCCCGGGAAGCCGGGACGCGGCGTCGAGAGGTCGTTGCCGGCGCGCGCCGAGAACGCGAGGAACTCCGCGGTCATCTCGGCGCACACGACGTGACGGCCGCCATCGGTCTCGTCGGTCTCGCAGCAGCCGGTGCGGAAGTACCCGGTGACGGGGTCCATCGAGCACGACTCGAGCGGCTGGCCGAGGAGGTTCTTCTGCGTCGAGGTCGCCATCGCGGCGGACGCTACCACGCCGACCGCGGCGGACGCGTGCTCGCCTCAGCTGGGCGGCGGGTGCCAGACCGCGATGGCCGCGTCGAGGCCCGGCAGCTCGCGGACGACGACGACGGTTGCGGGCAGCTCGCCATCGACGAGCGCCGCACCGGCGCCCGCGAGGTAGAGCGTCGCGGGGTGCCAGACCTCGAGCACCGTGGCGAGCACGCGCTCGAGCCGGCGGTTCCACGCACGCCGGCCCTTGCGCTCGACGACGCGCGGCGCGAGGTACTCGGCGTACGTCTTGCCCTTGCGGAACGGATGCGCGCCGAGCGCGAGCCCGGGCACGTGCGTGCCGTCGACGAACAGCCACGACTCGAGCGCGGCTCCGAGCGCCAGCACGAGCTCGACGCCCTCGCGCCGGATCACGCCGCGGTAGCGCAGCTCGGCCGTCGGGACGACGCGGACCGGGCGCAGGCTCTGGCGCTCGAGCTCGCGGGTCAACGCGGTCGCGTCCCAGGCAGCGCCGAGCCCGGGGCCGGTGCTGACCGTGATGCGATCGAACTCGCCGAGGGGATCGAGCTGCGGCCCGAGGGCCTGCAGATCGGGCACCGCGTCGGCCGCGCGAGGCACCCGCACCCGACCGCCCACGGTGACGCCGGCCGGGTCGAGCACGACGGCCTCGATCTCGGCGGCGGTGACCGTCAGCACGAGCGTGCGAGGCCGGGCGGCGATGGTGATCATGCAGCTCCGATCCGGCGACGCTCGCCGCTCAGCTCACTCGAAGACGCGTGCGAGCTCGGAGGCGCTGGTGCCTTCCTTCTCGTTACGCAGCTGGAAGTACGCGACCGCCGCCATCACGGCGCCGATCGAACCGACGATCACCGCGCGCGCGAGGTCGACGTACATGTACTTGCGGATCACGCCGTAGACGTTCTCCGGGGTGATCGTCGTCGGATCGACCATGATGGTCTCGATGATCTTGGTCGCGCCGAAGTTCATCAGGCCGAGCAGGAACAGCAGGCCGAAGATCTCCATCTTGTGGCCGTCCGTCAGCTCGCGGCTGCGGCGCAGCGCACCCATGATGCCCGGGCGCTCGAGCACCGAGGCCTGGGTGGCCACGTAGAGCATGCAGAAGATGATGATGCCGGGGACGATCAGGAGCAGGGTGCCGCCCGCCACGGCGAGCGCGGTCAGGAAGGCCACGCCGAGCACCGGAAAGAACCGCGAGAGGCCGGTCGCGATGCACGAGCCGATCGACGCGTGCTGGCCCTGGAGCTCCATGACCACGCCGTACGTCAGCGCGGCGGACACGAAGATGTTGCTGAGCGGGACGATCATGATGCTGGCGCGCGTGAAGGTCTCGAGGCTCTTCACGTACCCGACCAGCTCGGGCTCGCCCTGCACCGTCGCGATGCCCCAGATCAACACCGGGATGTAGATCAGCGACGTGATGAGCATGAATGGAAGCAGGTTCTTGAACCAGATCTTGAATCCGGTGCCGAGTACACTGCCGATGCCAAAGCGGTTCTCCATCGCGGTCCCCCAGTAAAGAGGTCGCGAGTCTGCCCGAACGGGGTCCGGCGGTGCAAGCGCCGTCTCACGGGAGCGAGGCGGGCGGCTCCCGGCGGTCCCGGACGGTGGCCGCCGGAGTCACGCCGGGCGGCGCCAGCCGGCGTACGGCCGCCACGGGCGGCGCCGCGACAGCCAGCGCGGGCTTCTCACTTCTTGGCGGGCGCGGGCGCGGCCTTGGCCGCGGGCGCCGAGGACTTGTTCTCCTCCATGCGCTTCATCGCGGCCTGGACCTTGGGGTCGGCGCCGCACTTCTGCATGCCCGGCATCATCTCCTTCACGCGCGCCATCATCTTGTCCTTGGCCGCCTGGGGGAGATCCTTGCCCTCGGCCTTGGCCGCGTTGGCCTTCTTGATGAGGTCCTGGTTGGCGTCGATCAGCGAGTTGATCGTGGCCGCCATCTTCACGCAGTCCTCCTTCGCCGCGACGACGCCGTCGACGAACTTGTTGAAGAAGGCGAGGAACTTGTCGGCGTCCTGCGCGGACAGCTCCTTCTTGGCCTCGGTCTTCGCGGGCGCCGTCGTCGGGGCCTTGGCCGCGTCGGGCGCCTTCTTGGCGGGAGCCGGGGCGGGGGCGGTGTCACCGGCGTAAGCAGCGCTGCTCAGGGCAGCGAGGATCGTGAACGTGCGCAGGATCTTCATCAGCGGACTCCTCTCGTGGAACGAGAAAGACCGGACCATGCCACACGTTATTCAGAAGGCGCTCGGGATCTCAGCGCTTTGCCGAAACTGTCCCGGGCCGCACGACCGGTCGGCGGCGGTCGCGGGGAGTCCGCCCTTCTCGCGTGATCTCGTAGGTTTGCGACGATGCCGCCGCTCACCGTTCGGCCGCAGCGATGGCCACGGCCATGCTGCCGGAGCCGCTGACGCGACCGGTCTGGGCGTCGTGCACCGGGACGAGGTGCTGGTCCCGGACCTCGGCGATCGCGGTGCCGGCGATGACCGCCTGGAGCTCGGCGACGATCGCGAGCGCGAGCTGCTGAGGCGTCTCGGCGCCGATCGCCAGCCCGATCGGACCGACGACGCGCGGATCCTCGTCGTCGACGCCGAGCTCGCGCAGCAGGCGCTGCGTGCGCGAGCGCGGTCCGATCACGCCGATGTACGACAGCGTCGTGCCGAGCAGCATCGCGAGGCTCTCGCGATCACGATCGACGTTGTGGTTCATCACGACGGCGACCGCGCGATCGCTGTCGGCGATCCGCGCGGCGAGCTCTGCGGGCGAGCCGACGAGCACCTCGTCGGCCATCGAGAAGCGCTCGCGCGTCGCGTGCTTCGCGTCACCGGTGCAGACGATGACGTCCCAGCCGACCGCGCGCGCCATCACGGCGACGGGCACGGCATCGTGACCGGTGCCGCACAGGAACAGCCGCGGTGGTGGCAGCACGGCCTCGATGAGGACGTCGATCGTGCCGGTCGGGGTCGTGTACGAGCGGTTGGCCGAGCGCCCGGCGGCGATCACCTCGCGCATGTCCGCGTGGATCAGGTCGCGCACGTCGGCGTCGAGCGGCGCGGCCTCGTCCTCGACGGAGCCGTCCTCGAGCATCGCGAGGCGCGCGCCGATCCGGACGTCGGGGCTGTCGCTGCGGAACACGGTGGTGACGGCGCCACGCTGATGATCGCGGAGGCACTGCGACGCGAAGGCGAGGGCGTCGATCCGGCCGGCATTCCCGGCGCGCTCGAGCAACACCTCGACCACGCCGTCACAGCCGAGCCCGAACGCGGAGCGGATGTCGTCATCGACCTCGGCGTCGCTGCCATCATAGGTGAGCAGCGCAGGGTTGCCGTCGCGGGTGCGCAGCCAGCCGTGGCTCGCGATGTCGCCCTCGAGGCAGCCGCCGCTCACCGACCCGGCGACCCAGCGGAACCTGGTCAGGATCATCCGCGCGCCCGGTCGGCGATAGCCCGCGCCGTTCACGCAGACGACGGTCGCTACGAGGTAGGGCTCGCCCTGCCGGCGCAAGCGTGCAGCGGCCTCGACGATCGATCGTTCGGTCATGGTGGTGGGTCCTCGAAGAGAGCGGGCCGAAGAGCTCGGGCCGAAGAGCTCGGGCCGAAGCGAGCGGGCCGAAGCGAGCGGGCCGAAGCGAACGGGCCAGAGCGCCATCCGTGGCGGCCTGGTCGGCGTGGCTCTCCGTTAGGCAAGCCGCGCGCCAACGAATGAACTCACGTCGGCTTGCGACGCGGCGGCGATTTCACCGGACCGGACGCGGACTTGCGGTCGACGAGCAAGTCAGGCGCGCTCGGCTCGCGCTCGGTCGCCGGCACGGCTGCCTCGGTCGGCGCGCACGCTGTGGTCTCGCCGCGCGACGACGTTGGCGTACATTGCGATGCGGTGCCGCGGGCGAAGCGCGTGCGTCCGACGCGCTCCCCGATCTTGCCGACGGCGGCGCTCCGCACATCGGCGACGAGCCGCGCCTGCGCACGCTCGGCTGCTGCGGCGCCCGGAACGATGCAGCCGCCGAACACCAGCGTGCAGCCGACGACCAGCGACGTCAGCGCCCACTCGCGGGGCGTGAACAGCACGCGCTCGAGCCGGGTCAGCCGCTCGCGCGAGCGATGGGCATCGCTGGCGGCGTCGAGCGCCTCGACGATGGTCGCGGTCAGCACCGTCTCGGCGCGATGGGAGAACCGCACGACGTTGCGGGCGTCGATCACGAACACGGCCTCGGCACCCAGGTTCACACCATAGAGCAGCGCCGCTGCCAGTGGGTCGCACGGCTGTGGATCGCAACACGGTGGACCGTCTTTGTGGTTGAACTGCCAGACGCCATCGGGCGACAGCGCGATGAGCTCGGCGTCCAGCTCGCGGAGCCGGGTGCGGACGGCGTCGAGGTCCTCGTACTTCTCGCGATCCGGCGACCACGCCCGGACGAAGACGAGCACGCGCGCTCGACCGGGCATCGGCATACCGAGCAGCGGAGCCGTCGAACCGACCTGGATGAGCTGAGGGGTCATGGGACTCTTGGGAACGGGCGAAGCGAAACCGTCGGCCGCCCCCGCCACGACCGACGGCGCGAGGCGTCCTCGACGGGCGGCAGGACTAGCGGAGGTTGACGACGCGGACCCGGTTGTACGGGACGTTCTCGCCACGGCCGCCGTCGGCGACGTACAGCTTCGAGCCATCGCTCGTCACGCTGAGACCCTCGAGGCCATAGAAGTCGGCGTTCGTGAGGTTGTCGTCATCCGCGTAGCCGGGCGTGCCGCTGCCGGCGACGGTCTCGACGCCGGAGGCGGTGATCTTGCGGATGCGGTAGTTCTGGAGGTCGGTGATGTAGACGTCCCCGGCCGCCGAGATGGTCACGCCCTGCGGATTGCTGAACTGGGCTGTCGGCATCGCGCCGTCGGCGAAGCCGGCCGTGCCGGCACCGGCGAGCGTGCGGACGCTGCCGTCGAGCGAGACCTCGCGGAGGCGGTGGTTGCCGTGGTCCGCGACGATCAACTTGCCGTCCTTGACGACGACGCCGTACGGCGCGTTGAAGAGGGCTTCGGTCCCGGTGGCGTCGGTCATGCCCGGCGCGTCCCAGGCACCGGCGAGCGGCGTCACGTTGCCGGTGACCGCGTCGACGATCGACACCACGTGGTGCTGATAGTCGGTGACCGCGAGCTTGCCGTTCGGCAGCACCGCGATGCCGCGCGGGCGGCCGATGCCGTTCGCGATCGGCGTCGCCGTCCGCGCATTGATGTCGACGCGCCAGATCGTTCCCGCCATCGCGCCCTGCTGGTTCTCGGGGCCGCGGTCGGTGGAGACGTACATGGTGCCGTCTCCCGCGAAGGCCATGGCGAATGGCCGGGAGAAGCCCTGCTGCGAGATCAGCGTCGTGGTCGTGCCGGTCACGGCATCGACCTCGCGGATCTTGCTGTTGTCGAAGTCGGCGACGTACACCTTGCCGTTGGCATGGGCGACGTTCACGGGGTTCGCGAAGCGCGCCACACCACGCTTGCCATCCACGTAGCCCGCTTCGGCGTGACCCGACAGCACGCTGACGCCGTCGGTGAACGGCGGGGCGTCGTCGCCACCGACGTCATCACCGCCGCCATTTCCAGGGTCCGAGGCGCAAGCGCCCACGAGGCCCGCGAGGAGGAACATGACTAGCTTGGGATTCGACATGGGGATGGGGATCTCTCGGAGGTGGTTGCGTACGGCAGTCAGATAGCAAGACGAGGGCCGCACCGAGGTCCCCGGAGTTGCACGGAAAACCCCTAGGCGTGCGTGGCGTGGTCGCTCACCGTGTGCGCGCTCCGCGCGGGAACGCCGCGCGCGGCCGCGGATCGATGAGCTTCAACGACGCGAGGTGATCGTGGACCTGGGGTCGGGGGAGCCACGCGAGGTCCTGGGCGAGCTCGTCGATCATTCCCGTCGAGGTCCGCGATGTGCTCGGTGCGATGATCATCCGTCGATCCACGACCACCTTCCTGCCAGCGGTTGCCGGGCTCCGGATCGGAGAACAACGTGCCGCCCTGGCGGCCGGGGTTCACGAGGTCGCGCTCCTCGTGGAGCGTCGGCTCCTGCTGATCGATCTGCTGGTCCGTGAAGCTCCGCGCATGGGCGGCATCGACGATCGCGATACAGGCTCGCTTCATGATGTTTCCTCCGTCGTCGGCGAAAGTGCATCGTGCGTGCCCGCGGGTGCACCGATCGCGATAGCTGTTGCTGTGATCACGCGAGCGCAGGCGCGCGTGCCTCCGCGAGGCACGTGCGCGCGCACGTCGCCGGGCGTTCCCTGAGAGGTGCGTGATCGCGTTGGCTAGAAGCGACCGCTGGCGAGCGGCAGGATGCGCGCGACGATCGCGTCGCTGGTCGCATCCTCGTCGAAGGTGCGCTGATAGCCACGCGCGACGACGAGCCCGAGCCCCACGACCGCGCCCGCGTAGAGCAGCCTGGCCGGCAGCTGCTTCCAGCCCTTCAGGCACCACAGATCGAACGCGCGCACGACGTCATTCTGCTTGCCGAACAGCACGACGTCCTTCGCGAAGTCGACCCACAGCCCGGTCGCGAACACGGTCAGCGCGAGCTGGCCGTAGCGGTTCTGCGGCCACGCATCGGTGAGCACGAGCGCGGTGAATCCGCCGAGCAGAGCGGCGTCGGTGATCTTGGGCGCGAGGAAGAAGAAGATGCGCTGGTGGCGGCCCTTGAGGCCGCGCACGTAGGTCCAGCCAAACCGGAATTTGTTGGCGCGCGGGTCGCGGCCGGGCGGAAACACGTGGACGTCGAGGACCTCGGCGCCGACCAGCTTGGCCGCGAGCGCGTGGCTGCCCTCGTGGAGGCCGACTCCGATCAGGTACGTCGGCGGCGCGAGGGCGAGGCCGGTGAAGAACAGCGTGCGGTCGGTCGGGTCAGCTCCGGCGGGCGCGGCGCCGCGGAGCGCCGGACCGAGCAGGCCGGCCGAGATCACCACGGCGATCGCGAGCGCGCGCATCGCCTCGCAGCTTACGCCGAGCCGTGTGCGCTGGACGCACGGAGGACGCGATCGCCCGCAAACAACACGGTCTTGCGGCGGACCAGCGCGTCCACCATCTGCGCGGTCGCGGGGGCGACGGGCCCGACGGCCTCGAGGGCCTCGAGGATCTGCGCCGTGGACGCGCCCGCCTCCGTGAGCTCCCAGACGACGCCAGCGACATCGAGGATCCACTGCACGGAGGCGGACGGGCCCCGGCGCCAGCCCAGCGGGAAGAACGGTGACGCGAAGTCGACGAGGACGCCGGACGGGTCGAAGCTCACCATGATCATCGACCGTACGCGGACCCCCTGACAGTTCGGGGGTGTGTACAGTCCCGTCATGGCGAAGGCGAAGGCGAACATGAAGAAGTCGGCGCAGTCGGCGACGCCGGCGAAGCCGGGGACAGGCTCGAAGGCCGCGAAAGGCGTGCAGGCTGCGCGGACGGCGAAGAATGCGCGCACCGCGAAGGATGCGAGGGGCGCGAAGGGCAGCAAGGGCGCGAAGAACGGCAAGGCCGAGCCGGCGACCAAGCTGGTGCAGGACTCCGAGGTCGAGGCGGTCGCCGAGCTGGTGTCGCTGGTGGCGTGCCCGCGCTCGGCCGTCAACGAGCTCGCGCTCGCGTGCGAGAACACGCTCGACTCGATGGACATGGCCGCCGGCTTCGCGCGGTTCACGTCCGCGGCGTGGAGCGAGCGGCCGGGCGAGTTCGGCGTCCTCGATGTGATCTCGCGCGACCTCGTCGAGGCGCTCGAGCGCCAGGCGAACGTGATCGGCGCGATCCTGGATCGGCTCGCGCCGCTCGCGGGCGATCCCGATGGCGAGGAGGAGGACGATCACTCCGACCTCGATCCGGCCGAGGTGCTCGCCCGGCTCCGCCCGCTGCTGTCGCAGTCGCGCGACGCCGCGATCGGCGCGTGAACTGGAAGCAGCTCGTGCGCCTCGGGCTCGCGCTGCCCGAGGTCGCCGAGGGGATCTGGTACCGCACGCCCTCCCTCGAGGTCCGCGGCACGTCGTTCGTGCGGCTCAAGGAAGACGGCAAGGACGTCGTGTTCCTGACCGAGACGATCGAAGAGCAGGAGGTGCTGTGTGAGGCGCGCCCCGCGATCTATCACATCACCGATCACTATCGCGGCTCCGCCGCGGTGCTCGCCCGCCTCGGCAAGCTCACTGCCTCCGAAGCGCGCGTTCGGCTCGAGCGTGCCTGGCGCACGCGCGCACCGAAGCGGCTCCTCAAGACCTTCGACGCGCGCTAATGCACAGGGGACGCCCTCCACTAACGCAACTTCGACCCATCACCGTGACCGCTGCGTGTGTGCGCACGTTGTGTTGGTGGAGTTCGGGCGCGAAGTATGGGGACCTGGGGCTACCGACGTTGCGTTAGTGGAGGGCGTCCCCTCGCGTCGGCGGCGCGACCCAGAGCTCGTCGATGGGCACGAAGCCGAGGCGATCGGCGAGGCGGAGCGAGGCGAGGTTGTGCTCGTCGGCGCCCCAGACGGGCTCGCGGCCCGCGGCGCGTTCGGCGTGGATCATCGTCGAGGCGACGATGGCGCCCAGGCCGAGCTGGCGGGCGGCAGGCAGGGTGTCGACGGAGACGTCGAACCAGCGGGCGCTGCGCCACGGCGCGTAGGCGAACGAGACGGGTTCGCCGTCAACGAAGACGGTCCAGATCGGGCCGAGGGTGCGCGCGACCGCGAGCTCGTCGGCGAGGTCGGCGGGGACGTGCGCGAGCGAGACGTCCGGCCCGAGCAGCGTGGCGCCGTCGAGCTCGGGAAGCGCGGCGGGATCCGCGAGCGTGTGCAGGATCGCGCGCAGGGGGCGCCGCCCGCTGGCGTCGAGAGCGGCGCGCAGCGGTTCACTGGCGACCAGCAGCGTGTGGTCGGCGAGCTCGCGCGCGAGGGCGTCGATGGTGGCGGGCGGCGGCGCGCCGTGGATCACCGCGAGCTTCGCGCGGGCATGACCGATGACGCCGCCGTGCTCGAGCGCGCGCCGCCAGCTCGTGGGATGAGCGGCGATCCCGTGCGCTTCGACCCACCGCGGCTCGTCGGGGAGGTCGAGCGGGGTCACTTGTCGGGCAGGCCCTTGAGGTAGCCGATCGCCGCCCGGGCGTCGGCGGCGAGACACGTGTTGATGGGCTTGTTGCGGGTCGCGCCGTACTTGCCCTTGCGGATGATGGCGCGCTCGAGGGCTCCGACCGCGCGCTTGTCACCGAGTGCGCGCAGCTTGGCGACGGCCTGCTTGCGGTCCTCGCACGCCTCGCCTTGCTCGAGATCGAGGCTGTAGGCGATCCACCAGTCGATGTCGGCGATCTCGTGCGCCTCGATGACGGGCACCACGGCGCGGCGGCGCTCCATGTCCTCGCTGATCGCCGCCTTGCCGAGTGTCGAGCGGGCCTGCGGATCCTTGGTGCGGATCCACAGATCGAAGGCGCGCACGACGGTGGCGATGTCCTTGTCGGCCGCCATCGTGCGGAGGTTCGCGCGGAGCCGGTCCTTCGACTCGACGGCGGGATCGAGCGAGAGCGCGCGGGTGTACGCGTCGAGGGCGAGGCCGTTCTCGAAGCGCGCGCCATGCGCATGACCGAGCACGAGCTGCGCGCTCGCGTCGGTCTCGATCGCGGTCTTGTTCTGCTCGAGGATCGCGATCGCGCGCGCCGGATCACCGCGCTCGAACAGCGCCTCGTTGGCCTGTGACGCGATCCCCGACATCTCCTCGGTCTCGTCGTCGCCACCACCCGCGGTGAGCACGGCGATGGCCACGCCGGCGACGATCGCGACCGCCGCGATCGCCCCGTACAGCATCAGCTTCTTGCGGCGCGGCGCCGGCACCGGTGCGGTCTCCGGCTCGAGGATCATCGCGATGCTGCGATTCGGATCGGTGGCCGCGGCCTGCGCGAGGCGCTGCTCCGGCGTGAGCCCGAAGATCGGTTCGCCGGTCGGCCCGGTGTACGGCAGGCCCAACCCGACGCCGCCCATCCGCGGCGACGAGATCCGCTGACCCTGCGCCACCTGCGGCGGCAAGCCACGGGGCGGCGTCGCGGTCTTCGACGGCTTGCTGACGGGCAGCCCCGGCGGCGGCGGCGTGTTCAGCGCCTCGCTGATCGCATCCGCGATCGCCTCGGGGCCTTCGTCATCGGCGCTCTTGATCTCGCCGCCATCGACCACGAGCGGCGACGAGCCGGTCGTGTCGACGCGCTCGAACTGGACGTCGGTGACGCCGCCATCCGGTGTCTCGAGCGCCTGCTCGACGGCCGCGAGGAACACATCGGCGCTCGGGTAGCGCTCGCTCGGCTTCTTCGTGAGGCCGCGCGCGATGAGCCGCTCGATCGACGTCGGCGGCGGGCGGCCGCCCTTGACGCAGCGCTGGCGCATCGGCGGCACCGGCTTCGCCGTGTGCATCGACATCACCTCGAGCTTGTCGTCGCTGTAGAACGGCGGCTGCCCGGCAAGCATCTCGTAGCCCATGACCGCGGCGGCATACAGATCCGCGCGGCCGTCCATCGGGTTGCCGAGCGCCTGCTCGGGCGCCATGTAGATCGGGGTCCCGAAGGCCATGCCGGCCTGCGTGAGCTTCACGCCATCATCGAGATCGGTCTTGCCCTCGATCGGCTTCGCGATCCCGAAGTCGAGGATCTTCGCGAAGTCCATGTCCTGGCCCTGGCGGATCAGGAAGATGTTCTCGGGCTTGATGTCCCGGTGGATGAGGCCCGCGTTGTGGATGTGCGAGAGGCCGCGGAGGATGTGCGCGAGGATGTGGAGCGCGCGCCCGGGCGCGAGCTGACCTTCTTCCTCGAGGACGTCGGCGAGGCTCTTCCCCTCGAGGAGCTCCATCGCGAGATAGAGCGAGCCGTCGGGGAGCCGACCGACGTCGTAGACCGAGACGCAGTTCGGATGATCGATCTTGCCGACGGCGAGCGCCTCGCGCTCGAAGCGATTGCGAACGTCCGACGACGCGACGAGCGAGGGATGCAGGATCTTGACGGCGACCTGACGACGCAGCCCGATGTGCGCCGCGCGGAACACGAGTCCCATGCCGCCGCGCCCGAGCATGCGCTCGAGCTTGTAGCGATTGTCGACGGTGGTGCCGAGCAGCGCGCTGCCATCCGGCTCGTCCGCCTCCAACGCTGACATCGCAGCGTCGAGCGCGACCGGATCCGTGCCGTCCCTCGACATCAGGCCCCATTCTGCCACCGTCGGCGCCGTTCGCCCATCAAGCCCCCGGGATTCCACACCTAAGCGTGTTTAGGCGGCTTGCCAACCAAAACCCGGATGTGTAGTCTCTGCGTCCCTAACCAGCCCAGGTAGCTCAGCTGGTAGAGCAGCGGACTGAAAATCCGCGTGTCGGCGGTTCAATCCCGTCCCTGGGCACGAGACAAACGGCGGAGATCGCGGATTCCTCGACGGAATTCACGATGGAGGAGGGGGAGGCGCTCGTGCCTCCGCCGCCTCCAGTGTGTCAAGCATCGCGCGCAATTCGCCACCCGCAGCTCGGGCACGGGCACGATCATCCCCAACCCCGCGCGGCGTCGCCTCGACCACGCCTTGCGGCTCGCGCGCGTCGCCGAGGGCGAAGCGCGCCGCGACCTCGCGCGCTTCGCCCCATGCAGCCCACGTCATGCAGCGGCGGAGGTCGACCTCGCCGAGGCGCTCGGCCCGGTTCCGATGGCACGTTTGGTCTCCACGATCGTGATCGTGACCGTTGGCAGCGCACGTGGTGCGCAGGGTCAACGTATGTCGGAAGAGAACGTCACGGTGCAGGGCAAGGTCAATGTTAACGTGGCTAAGGTGCGCGCCTAAGCCTGAAGATCTCCATTCGATCCGCGTCTGTGGCACGGATTCCAATGACACCGCCCTGAACCGGCGCGAGGCGAAGGGGTGCATCGCATAGCGCGAGTGCGTCGCGGAACTCGGGGGAGGCCTCGCGTCGCGATCCGTCATCGAGGCTCCAGCTGTCGTACGTGCAGGCGGCAACTCTCATGCTGTGCCGTCCACGACCTCGAGCCGCGTCGCGCATCCAAAGGCGGTTACCATGCACGCCCAACATGATCTCGTAGCCACGTGTTCCACTCCGGCTGAGAATGGTCCACGAGTCGAGTGGAACATCGCGGGTCAGCCGCCCCGTCACCACGTCGTAGATCTCGGCCTTCTCGCACGTCTCGCACTTGCGTGGGTTGGCGAGGATGCTGACGACCTGCGAGCCGTCATCGGTCACGACGAGTGCGCCGCGGTTCCGAACCGCAGCGCTCGTTCGTGCGCGCCATAGCTGCGCCCCCGTGAGGGCGGCGTAGGCGACGAGCTCCGACTGTTGACGTTCATCGACTACCTGCACCAGTACACGATCGCCGTCAGGGGTGAGCTGCACGTCAACGATTCGTGCGGGACCCTCCGTGGCTCGAAAGCGGACGCTCCACAGTGGCTGCGCTCGCCCGGGTCCGTAGGCATGCAGCACGCTCCACGTGCCGAGCGGCGCAACGGTCGCTCGGACAAGCTGGCGGTCGGTGTGGCGCGCGGGGCTCCGCCAGAGCGTGTCCTCCCACCAGCCGCAACAACGAGTGTCGAGTCCCGGCCCTTCAGTGATGCCAGCGTCGCTTGCAGTGACACGGAGCGGCGCGAGGAACTTCGTTCCACTGGTCAGGTCCTCGATCTCGACGACATCGTCAGCTTCATCACCGATTCCGCCCAGTAGCGGCGCCGTGCCCTTCAACAGATTGCCTTCGCGCGCGTCGATCCGCCAATCGTCCCCGACTTGGCGCATGACCGCGACCAGTCCAGGGCTCTCGGAATCTAGCATGGCGGCGAGTACGGTACCGGCGCCGTTCGAGCTCATGAATAGCGTGTCCTGCAGCCCGCCCCGGCGCAGCGTCATATCGAAGAGCCCATCCGACGCTGCGGCGGTGCGCCGCCACTCGACCAGAGGCTCTTCGCTTTGGATAGTGGCAGGCTTGCTAGCCATGGTCCCACACGCGCAAAGGACAACGATGCGCGCGAGCAGCATGCGGATCATCAGCTCGAGCGCTCCAAAATGTAATACATCCAGAATCTTGGATCCGCCTGCAGGCGCGTGAGGAACTCCACGTATGCATCACGGGGGCGGAACCCCGCTTCCGACTCCGCAATGCCGCCCTTCTTGCCGATCAGCATCTCGTAGAATTCGCCTTTAGGCCGCAGCGCCTCGGTAATGAGGTTCCCGTATGTTTGGGCCTTGTCAGTCCGAACCGGCAAGTTCCAGAGGTCTTCGAAGGAAGATGCTGTCCAGTTTAAGGTCCCATTTGCCGCGACCTGATTGGGATCCGCCCTGGGAATGAGCTGCTCGGGCGCGAACTTGACGCCTGGTGCTGCAGGCGCCCTGGCGTGCGCCATGACATCTGCAAGGAGCACCTCCGGCTTGCGCTCCGCTTGGCCCGCGTCGATCGCTCCGAGCGTGTACGACGTGTCGATATCATTCACGCCGAGCGAGACCGCAAGTCTCGTAATCTCCGGCGTCTTGTTGTCGGGGTCTTTTTTGTACATCTGGCCGTCGCCGAAGGCCTTCCAACGCATGTTGGCGTCGTTGACCACCCACACGCCCTCATCGTTATCGAGATCGTGAGCAACCTTGCTGATGATGTCGCCAAACGAGAGGTTCACGCTTCCGAACATCGAGCGCACCTGCTTACCGACGACCCACATGAGTACCGCATCGGAGACCGCCGGCATGATGCCGCCGGCGGGCTGGCTACTCAGCGCCGTCTGAATGCCCTCGATGAACACCTGCTGGATGCCCTGCGGGAACCTGGGGTAACGCGCGTTCCAGTACTGCTGCATCGACGCGCGCGGCGTACGGATGTGCCCCGAAGAGAACGCATCCGTCAGAAAGTGCTGCGCCGCTGCCTCCCGCGCGAGCGCTTCACCTGCGTTCTGGCCCGCTCGTCCTGCCTGGTATGCACGTACGATCGCGTCCTGGTGGAGCGCCCGATAGCCGCCAAGATTCGAGTCCCGCGGGCCGCCGATGCCTTTCTGCTTCTCGTCCGGATGCGAGAAATGGTCTCGATTACGCGTGGCCAGCCGTAGATAGCGCGCGTCGACGGTGTCCTTCACCTCGTCGGAGAACATCCGCGGATACAGCGCCCACGGGCCTCCGCTCGGCTGCTCCTTCGTGCAGATTGGGTTGAAGCGGATGTCCTTCGGGTTCTCCTTGTAGATGGCGTAGATGATCTCGTCCTGCGTCCCGAGTGCCTTGCCGGGGTCTGACGACGGCTTCTTCGCCAGCTTGAACAGCGAGTCGTGCACGGGCGCGCCCTTGTCATCAACGTCGCGCGGGTCGAACAGGTCACCGCTCAACATGACGATATCGCCGTGGGTCAGGCGGAACTGGCGTAGTCCCGATCCCTGTTGAAATTTGAGGTGGCGGTCAAACCGACCCCGAGAGGATTCTCGGGGCTCAAAACCGGAGAGACCGCCATGAAGAAGACTGCCAGGAAGACACGACCGACGGAA
>JALZOI010000153.1 GCA_030857245.1 Myxococcota bacterium | reverse complement strand
ACGAAGCTCGTCATCGCGCGGCGATTCATCATGCCGCCGCAACCAGCGCGAGAAGGCCGAAATTCCCGGTCAAATTCCGGAGCGATTCCAATCGCCTACGCTGCCGAAACGAGGGGATCCCTCAGGAGAGCGCCAGCTCGGGTTGGAGGTTCGTGAACAACAGGTACAGCGGCACGAGAACCTCGACGTCGAGAGCAGCGTAGGCGAGCTGCTCGGGCGATAGCGGGCGGCGCGTCCAGTCGGAGACCTGCTGGCCCTTGTCGAGGACCTTGTCCAGCTCGCGGCGGCACACAGCGGCGAGGCTGTGGCCCCCGGGCAGCTTGCCGCGGATGCGGCGTGACGCGGCGAGCGTGTCGAACACGTTGGCGAGTGCGATGTTGACGCGCAGGAGCACTGACCGCTCGAAGGTGGCGTTGTGGATGACCTTGACGACCTTGGGCGACTCGAAGATGCGCGCGAGCGGCTCGAGGTCGATCGACGCACGCGCGTCGATCACCGCGTTGAGGTCGTCGGTGCCAACCTGGATCAGGCAGAGGTCGCGATCGAAGAGCGTGGTCTCGACGTCGAGCGTGATGAACGTACGGCCTTCGAGCTGGGCGCACAGGTGCGCGAGAGCGGCGTCGGTGTCGATGTAGTGGATGGACCGCTCGGGGCGTGCGGCTTGGATTGCGGGGGGCTGCGGGCCGGGGACCGAGACCGGGAACGTCGAGATCACCCGCCGCAGCAGGTCGGCGACGCGATCGGCGGCAGGTGCCGCAATGTTGCCGAGCATGAACCGGCGTGCGCCGTCGAGATCGAGGAGATAGCGGCCGACTAGCTCCAACTCGAACCGTGGCGGCAGCGCCGACTGGAACTTGCTGAAGCGATAGGGAGGGATCCGCGCGACGATCTTGCGCCAGCGCTCGTCGTCCTCCCAGAAAGCGGGGCTCGCGAGCTTCTCGAGAGCCTCGAGCACCGCGGCCTGGGACAGGCCGTCCCCCTCGAACTTGAGGTGGAAGTTGTCGGCGACGACCTTCCATCCAGTCAGCTCGGCGATCGCGTAGCGTAGAGTTTGGTTGATCCGGCCACCAGCGTGGGTCCACCAGCGGACGCCGTCGTTCGAAAGCTGTAGCGCGTTTCCGCGCTGGAGTAGGGCGGCGAAGTCCTCGCGGTACTCGCGGAGGGCCTGGGCGGCCTGCTCCGACAGGTACGGGTACTCGGTGGTGTCGCAGAGGACCTGCTTGATGCGCTGGCAGATCTCGAAGCCGATCATGCTCGGCGCGAAGCCGCCCCATTGGGGCTTCTTGCCGCGCGGCGAGGGGATGACGCTGACGGTGCGCTGCTTGTGATCGATCTGCTTCGTCAGCCATGCACGACCACCGAGCAGGAAGCTCGTGACCTCTTCGACGAGCGAGTCGACGAAGGTCTGCTCGAGCGATCCGATGTCGTTTCCATTGTGGCCGACGACCGTGTAGCTCTGCGGACTCGAGAACACCGCGTACAGCTCGAGGAAGTTCTTGCGGCCGAAGCGCCGCTCGGCCTCGTTGCCCATCGACAGCATGCCGCTCGACTCGAACAGGTAGTCGTGCAGAACCATGAAGTCGATCGCCTGATCGAGCTCGAACCGCGTGATGCCGGCGAGGTCGGGGAGGCGCGACAACTTCTGCCACACGACGTCGCGCGGGATGGCCCCGGCGGCGAGGGTGAACGCGAGCAGCTGGTGGACGAGCACGGGCCAGCAGCGGTCCTGCGGCGGGATGGGCTCGACCCAGCCCTCGCGCGCCAGCTCGACGAGCGCGATCGCTTGGAGCACCGCCTCGGGGTCGTCGCAGAAAAACGTGGTGTTGGCGACGGTGTCCTCGCGCCGTCCCGTGCGGCCCATACGTTGGAGGAACGACGACACGGTTGCGGGCGTGTTGGCCTGAAATACGTAGTCGAGGTCACCGACGTCGATACCGAGCTCGAGCGTCGACGTGCACGCAATCGCGGCGGCGCCGGTGCCCTGGAATTTCTCCTCGGCGAGGCGGCGTTCCGCCAGCGACACCGAGCTGTGGTGGACGAACACGTCGGTGCCACGGTCTCGCATGCGATCGGCGACGGACTCGGTGAGCTTGCGGCTCTCGCAGAAGAACAGCGACTTGTGGCCACGTGCGGCCTCGGCTGCGCGCGCGGCGAGGCGCTCCTCGTCGGGATCGAGGTGCACTGCGATCTGGCGGCGCTGCGGCAGCTTGGGCGGATCGACCACGACGCCGTCGCGCTGCGACGTGCCTCGGAGCCAGCGGAGGATTGCTTCGGGGTTGCCGACGGTGGCGGACAGGGCGACGCGCTGGACGTCGTGCTTGCTCACTTCGGCGACGCGTTCGAGCACACTCATCAGATGTGCACCGCGGTCGGTGCCGGCGAGCGCGTGGACCTCGTCGATCACGACGATGCGCAGCTCGGCGAACAGCTTGGGTACCGGGACCTTCGGCGACGCGAGCATTACCTCGAGCGACTCGGGCGTCGTCATCAGCAGCTCGGTCGGGTCCTTGACGAACTTGCCGCGCTCCGACGAGTCGATGTCCCCGTGCCAGAGAAACCGGCCGAGCCCGACCATCTCGGTGTACAGGCCGAGCCGCTCCGCCTGGTTGTTGAGCAGCGCCTTGATCGGCGCGATGTAGATGGCGCCGACACCCTCGGGCTGGTCCTGGATCAGCATCGAGAGCGTCGGAAACATCGCGGCCTCGGTCTTGCCGCCGGCCGTGGGCGCGAGCACGACGGCGTTCTTGCCATCGAGCAACGCCGCGCCCGCCAGCTCTTGGACCGGGCGCAACGAGCTCCACCCGAGCCGCTGCACGATCGCCTCCTGAAGTCGCGGCGGGAATCGGCTGAAGACGCTGCTCACTCTGGGCCCCTTTCATCACGCACGTAGCACTTGATGGCGCCGGACATCTCGATTCGGACCTTGAACGGCACGCGCCCGAGATATTGCTCGAACTGCACGCTGAACCGGCGAAACTGGCGAGCGCCGCCAAGCATCCGCGTGGCTTCGCTCTCGTTGATCGATCCGTGATCGGCGAGGTGCCGAAACACGTTTCGTTCCGGATCAGGGATCTCGAGCAGCCAGTCGGGTGCATCCAGCTCGACTGCGACCGGAATCGACAGCTCGGTGTCCGCCGGAGAGAGCAGCGCAGCTCGCTCCGCTTCGAGCTGTCGCCGTGCGTGCTCGAGATGCTCGCGCTCTGCTTGAATTCGTTGCCACTCAACCTGTGCGTCGGCGTTGCGATGCTCGATCTCGCGGACGCGTTGGCGCTCTTGCTCGAGCTGTCGGTACTGTTCGGCTAGATCCCGGCGCTGGCGTTCGAGGTCAATCGCATGCGCGTTCGGCTCCGGGGCGTCGCGTGCGGGCGTCGGCGTTCGGCGCTGTTCCTCGAACACTTGGCGCTCGCGCTCCAGCCGTCGTCGTTCCTCATCGATGCGCAACGACTCGGCCTGAGCTTCGGATCGCCGCCGTTCGATCTCAGCTGCGAGCTGTGCGTGTGTCTCGTTCCGTGGAGTGCTCGGCGTAGATGCCGGTGGCGAGAAGTTCACGATGTGTCGCTCATCGAACGTGTGCTGCGGATGCGGAACGCTGTCCAAGCTCCAGAGGGTGATCCGACCAGTGCCTGGGTTCATCTTGAATCCCCATCCTCGGTTGTCGTGCTGCCAGCGGAGCAGCGTGAGCGGATCGTGATGGTAGAGATCGATCTCTCGAAAGCTCTCCTTGATCTCGTCGAGGGTGGCGCCGTCTGCACGTGCGCGGATGGTCTTGAGCGCCTGGCTAAACACAGTGCGGTCGCGCGGAGCCTGCGGTGTCGCCGATGACGGCGGTAGGTCCTGCCACGTGCTGCTTCGGCGAGCGGGCCGGGCACCACTCTCATTCGCGGTGAGGCGAGTTGCTAGCGTTGCGCTTTGTGCCAGACGCCCCT
The DNA here is from genome assembly GCA_030857245.1 of Myxococcota bacterium. Taxonomy (GTDB): domain Bacteria; phylum Myxococcota_A; class Polyangia; order Haliangiales; family Haliangiaceae; genus JABFXX01. The sequence goes on along the minus strand of JALZOI010000153.1, from coordinate 8,199 downwards.
CCGTTGGTTCCGTGCCGATCGAAGCGGGGAGGACGACTGTGGTGTCACCGCGCCCGGGTAAGGTGATCGTCCATCCGCCTGCCCCATCAGGGCGGGCGACGCGAGTTCGGACAGCACCGCCCCATCGAAAGGTGACGTAGGTAGTTCCACCCTTGGTCCACGCGGTACGGGCAAAGATCGGTTCGTTAGCCATCCTGCTCCGCTATGCCTCGATCACCACACCTGCTCGGTGGGCACGAAGTCCTCGTCGGGTTCGTCGGCCGGCACGGGCACGGATAGCTCGCGGCCCTCGGCCTTGGCGCGCTCCTCGGGGGACATGGACGACTGGAACGAGTCCATGGAGAACTTGTACGCTTGGTCGGGGTAGTAGTCGTCGTGTTCGTCGACGAGGTCCATCACGTTGACCAGCTCGCGCAGGAACTGGCGAGGCACCACGCCGACATCGCCCTTGAACCCGGAGGTCACGTGCGCGACGAGGCTGTCGATGAACTGGTTCGACACGCGGGCCAGCACGCGCTCGCGCTTGGGCATCGGGTACAGCTCGCGCAGTCGGAGCGCCACGGTCTCGAGGCGCTCGCGATCGAACGGCGTGAGCTGGAGCTGCGGCTGTCGCAGGCTCGCTCGCCCTCCGCTCTCCATGAAGCGGATACGATCATGGAGCGGCGCGAGGCCGGCGACACCCTTGCGGTTGTCGAAGAAGTCCGGCGTACCGGTGAAGATCCATAGCAAGCCGGGGTAGTCCCCCGAAGCGTCGCAGATCTGGCGGATGCCGTTGAGCGACTTGTGCCGGCTGTCGCTGCGCATCCGCAGGATCGTCTCGGCCTCGTCGATGACGATCAGCACGCCCTTGTAGCCGGCGGCCTTCGAGATCTCGAGGATGCCGCGTAGGTAAGCGAGCGCATCGGAGCTGCTGATGTCGCCCTTGATGTCGGCGAGCCTCTTCACGCTCGCGGCGACGTTTTCGCTGCCGGACAGCCACGAGATTAGAGCCGACGCCTCGACGACCTCGCCCTTCTGCTTGAGGTCGAAGATCGTCTGGACCACGCGTACGAAGTCGGCCGGAGCCTGGCCGCGGGTGAGCGTGGCGAGCTGCTCCTGGAGTTTGGCGCGAACCTTGACGTCGAAATCCGGAGCATCGGGGTTGGCGCCGAGTGTGATCAGTCCGTCCTCGATACGCCCGATCCAACGATCGAGGATGTCGCCAAGCGCGCCGCGCGGGCTCGCCTGGGTCGACAACGACGACACCACCTTGCGGTAGACCTCGTCGAAGCGATGGAACCGCAGGTCGTTGTCGGACACGACGACGAAGCTGGTCACGAAGTTCTTCGTCTGCGCCTCGGCGATCGCGAGCCGCGCCATGAACGTCTTGCCGCAGCCGTAACCGCCGCGGAGGAACTTCACGTGGCCGGTACCCTCCTGCACCAACTCGAGCTGGCGCCGGATCTCGTCTCGCGGCTTCTCGATGCCGACGGCGTACGCGTCGAGGCCGCGCTCGGGAACGAGCCCGTTACGCAGCTTGTCGAAGATATGGTTCGCCTCGCTTTGGGTCAGCATCAGTCGTCTCGCTCTCCTCGTACGTAGCTCTTGGTTCCCGCGGACGCGTCGATCCGGACCGCGAACGGCGCGCGTTGCCGATACTCGTCCAGGTGCAGGCTGAAGTTGCGGAACTGGCGCGGTCCCCCGAGCAGCTTGGTGGCTTCGGTTTCGTTGATCGTGCCGTGATCGGCGAGGTGACGGAAGACCTCGCGAACGCCCTCCGGCAGTCCATCCAGCCACGCCGGCGCGGTAGGCGCAGAAGGTGTCGGCGAGGGCACGGCCGGCGCGCGGGTCCGTAGCACCACCTGGAACCGCTCGTCGGTCACCAGCGGTTGCACGGCTGCGCTGCGGGTCGCATGGCGGATTCGCACAGGGATGCGATCCTCGACGTTGCCGGACAGCCGGAAGTACACGGTCAGCTCCTGATCGAGCGTCGCGTAGATCGCGCCGTTCGCGAACCGAGCATTGTGGACGTCGCACACCTCGACGGCGATGTCGGCGCCCTCGGCGGCCTCGAGCGCTAGCTCGATCTCGGCGCGCGAGCCATACGACAGCTGCGCCTGGTTGGCGACGACGAGCTTGACGCGGAGGCAGTGCATACCGGCGACCGCGATGCCGGGCTGTGTTTGAACGAGGTAGCTCGCGCTCTCGCCGCCGGCCGCGTGACGCTGCTTGACCATGACGACCGGGATCACGCGCTCCTGGAGGCTGTTCCCGCCGTGGACGAAGTCCTTGGCGCGATCGCCGCGATCGAACGGCGCGGTGGTCTCCGGGAACGTGATGAAGAAAGGCTGTCCCTCGTATCCCAGGTCAGTGGAGGCGACGGTGACCTCGCCACTCTGATCGCGGCGCTGGTCGGTAATGACGTGACGGCGCTGCGGATCCGTCTGCTTGCCGTGCGGCTTGGGTGCGCGCGTGGCCTCGTCGTGAAGGAGAAACCCGTGGTCGGCCGTGAACACGAACTGGCGGATGCCGGCCTCGTAGAGCAAACGCCACGCAGCGCGGAGGTTCTGTAGCTCGCGATCGAACACCGCGAGCCCGACGCCCTTCTCGCCAGCCTTATCGATGCCTTCGCTGTGCACGACGATCAGCTCAGCGCGGGCGATCGTCTTCTTGATGCTGGTAGAGTCGCGATCGAGCAGCTCCTCAAGGGTGAGCATCGGACACGTCGGACCGCCGATGCGCTCGGCGATCGCCTTGTGCCGGCTCTTCGGCGAGTCCACGCGTGCCGAGCCGGCGCGAAAGCCCGCGATGCGATCGCCCTTGATGTCGATCGCCAGCGCGCCGTTGCGCGCGACTGGTGCGAGCACGTTCATTCCAACCTCGGTCACGGTCGGCAGCTCTGCGAGCCGCGCCTTGACCACCACGTCGGCGGTCTTGGAGTCGAGGCTCTGCGCGAGCTGCTTGCCCATCTCGAACCGCAGCCCATCGACCATGAAGTACGCGGTCGGCGCCTGCTTCGCGGCGGGCGCGACGACGTCGTCGAACAGCGTACGCTGCTGGAGCTCGGGGACGGGCAGGAAGCCCTCGGCGCGGCAGAGTGCGTTGAACATTCCCGCAACGCCATCGGCCCACGCACGGTAAGCGCCGCGGAGGCCATCAAGCCGCTTGCGCAACAAGCTCACCTCGTCCAGCTCCAGGTGCGCGAGCTGATGTCTGGCTTGCTCGAGCTCGCGGTGTGCGGTGTCGACCGCGTAGCCCGCATCGGCATAACGTTCGATGGCATCCGCCACGGTGCGCGCGTCGTTCAGAAGGATCGCGTTCGCGTTGAGCGAGCGGCCGAGCTGCGCGGCCAGCTTGACGAGCTGCCAAGCGACATGGCGTCCACGGACGTAGGTCGGCCAGAAGCTGTCCTCGGCGGTGCGCTCGATCGCATAGTTGTAGGCGACGTCGAACTTGCCATCGAGCGCGTCCAGCGCAGCCTCGAGCACCTTTCGATCCTCGAACCGGAACGTATCAATCTTGCCGAGGTCCGCCGCAGTCGCGGCCTTCTCCTCCTGCTCCAGTTCGACTTCATACTCGTCGGCGATCCGGGCGTAGACGTCGGGGTGTCGCTGGCGCGCGTAGGCGGCGAGCTTCTGGCAGGCGGCGACGGCGGGGCGGGGCAATGCCTTGAGCGCGCCGAGCCGCTCGTCGTTGGGGAGGCGGCGAAGATCGTGGACGAACTCGACGCACAGGGCCCAGCCGGCGAGCGGCGTGGACAAGTCGGAGGCATCGGTGCGCGCGTGCTCGCGCCACCAGGTTTCGTCGACGCCGAGCGTCGCGGCGGCGCGTCGTCGGACCGAGCGCAAGAGCGCAGGATCGCCAGCCTCGGCGGCGAGGGAGCCCGCAGGAAGCAGCGCCTCGAACAACGCCTCCGGAGAGAATGGGCTCAAGTCGCGCTCTCGTCCATCGCGTGTGTCACGTAGCCCGGCGAGCCATGCATCGGCGGCATCGACGGTGACCTCACCAGCAAGAAACGCCTCGGTCGCCTCGGGCGTCGAGAGGCCAAGCGCCGCTTCACGCACCGCCGTGGCGAGCGCGCGCCGGTAGCGCCGCCCAGCGCTGTAGATCTCGAACAGCGGCGTCTGGGCGATCGACTCCTCGGTGTGTCCCGGGACGTGGACGATCAGCGGCGTCTTGGTAATGCCGTCAGCGACGCCTTCGAGCGCGAACATCAGCTCGAGGTAGCTGCCACGGAACCGCCGCACGGGCACCGCGAAGTCGCCACTGGCTGCGCGCTCACCGAGCGCGTCGGCAAACTTCGTGTACGTGCCTTCCTTGTCGAGCCAGACGAGGATGCCGTGTTGCCGTGCCTGTTCGCGCAGGTCGGCCTCCAGCGTCTGTGAGACCGGGCCGCTCAATCCTCACCCTTTCCGAACCGCTCGATCCACATAATGCGGCGGTCGATGTCGAGGATCTGGCGATCGATCACCGTCTTGGCATTCTCGTATGGGGCGAGCTGTCCGATCTTCTGCCGGCGGATCGCGCGCCGCTCCGACGCAGCCTGTCTGCTGTCGTAGGTCGTGAAGATCCAGCCCTCGTTGATGCCGGCGTGTGCGGACGCTTCGCGCGCGGCCTGGTTGACCGCGCGTTTCTGGGCCGCGATCTCGCGCTTCTGAACCTGGAGCTCTTTCTTCTCGACGCGCAGCTCCTTGAGTAATGCCCTGCGCTCCTTCTCGTCGTTCGGTGTGTAGTCGATCCGCTCGAGCAGGTCGTTGATCATCACACCGATCTGGTGGAGCGTGGCGGAAAGCTGGTTCGCGTCGCCGCGCAGCGTGTGCTCCGGGGCGCGCGATCGGAACATGCGCTTGAAGAACGGCGCCGCGGTATGCGCTCGCGCCAGCTCGTCAGCCTGGGCGACCAGGCCCTGCTGGTGGATCTGTGTCTGCTCGAGCAGCGTCTGGAGACTTTTCGCGGCGTCGAGCGCCGCCGCGTCCCAGTGGTTGGCGTCGTCGAACGTACGGAGTCCATCGAACTGCGCGCACAGCCGGTGCACGTGCGCGAGCGGGTTCTCGCTCACGGCTCCCCTCCTGCCTTCGTCTCGGTATCCGTGTTGTTGGCGGCCGGCGCCGTCAGTCGCAGCATGCGCTCGGCCTCTTGGCGTTCGCGCGATAGCTCCGCGGACAGCTCGGCCTCGGTCGGCAAGTAGCGCTTGTACGTCGCCGCGAGGACCTGGTCGTTGTCCGGGAACGTGATCCTGACCATCGTGTCGTTCTTCTGGGAGCACAGCACGATGCCCACGGTCTTGGCCTCGTGCTCGGCGCGCTGCGTGTGGTCGTAGTAGTTCACGTACATCAGCATCTGGCCGAGGTCCTGATGTGTGAGCTTGCCGAGCTTCAGATCGACAAGGACGAAGCAACGCAGCAGCCGGTTGTAGAACACGAGGTCGACGTAGAAGTGATCGCCCTCGATGGTGAGCCGGACCTGCCGCCCGACGAAGCAGAAGCCCTTGCCCATCTCGAGCAGAAAACTCTCGAGGCGATCGATGATCGCCTGCTCGATCTCGCGCTCGTGAAGACCCGGATGCTCGCGGACGTCGAGAAACTCGAGCACGAATGGGTCCTTGATCACGTCGGAGGGCTTTGCGACCTCCTGGCCATCACGTGCGAGCGCGAGCACCTCCTCGGGCTTGCGGCTTCGCGAGAGGCGCTCGAACAAGAGCGACTGGATCTGACGCTCGAGCTGCGGCACCGACCATCGCTCTCGTGCCGCCTCGATCTCGTAGAACGCCCGCGCGTCAGGATTCACGATCCGGAGAAGCACGAGGTAGTGGGTCCACCCAAGCGACGCAGGGAAACGGGAGCCGTCAGATTTGCTCAGTGACCCTGAGCGAATTCGCTCCGCAGGTCCGTTCAATTCGCTCAGTGACCCTGAGCGAAGTTTGGAACCGTGCGGAAACGCAAGAGAAAACTGACGCATCCGCCGAAGGTTTTGCGCGCTGAATCCTTTGCCGAACCGGCCCTGGAGCCGGACGGCGAGTTGGCCGATGACGGCTTCGCCATAGGTCGCGCGCTCGCTTCCGTGTTGCTCTACCTCGACAATCTCGCGACCGACCAACCAGTACGCGTTGACCATCGCAGTGTTAACGGTCCGCGAGACCTGGCCGCGGGCATGCTCAAGGATGTCGGCGATGCGCTCGTAGAGCTGCTCCTCGGGGGGCGGCGGTTTCGTCGGCGCCTTCTTGGCCGCCGACGGCTTTCTGCGCAACGCGGACGCTCGCGCCTTGATGCGCGCGGGTTTGGTGCGGCGCTTAGCGGTCACGCGCTCAGTTCCTCCTCGCCACTCTCGCCGTCGTCGCCGAGGTCCAGTTCAGGCTGCGCGTCACTGTCGTCGTTCGCGTCGTCGCCGGCCGTGCGTGCGCGTTTGCGCTCGCGGCGCTGGTGCTCCTTGGCGACCAGCTGCTCCACCTTGTCAGGATGCTCGGTCTCGAACGCTTTGCGTGCTGCGTCGGAGCCGGGCTCGTCGATCGTGAAGTCCGGACGGATCTCGTCCTGGAGCCGCAGCTCCCACTGGTACGCCTTCTCCGGGTCGTACTTCCAGAAGCAGCCGTGGGCGACGGCGAGGCTCGGATCGGTCTTGCACTTGGCGTCGACGCGGTCGGGAAAGTAGCGCGCCGCGAGGTGAGCCCAGTCGTAGTCCTTCTTGCCCTCGGCGTTGGCCAGCTCCTTCCACCACTTCTTTGGATCCTTCCACTGCGGCTCGAGCAGCGGCCACAGCGCGGCGCTGTTGATCATCACGCCGTCGTCGAGGTCCATCTCGAACTTGGCGTCGACCTCGCGCGGCGTGGTGTTGGCGTCGACCGGCGGCGGGCCCTTCTGCGCGACCTGCTCGACCTTGACGATGAAGTCGTCGAGCTCCTCGAGCCAGTCTGCGATGCTGTCGAGCTGCTTCTCGGCGGCGCGCGCGGCCTTCTTGTCGGAGCTGTCGCGCGCGGCGCCGAGGTCGGTCCTCTGGCCGAGCAGGCGCTTGCGCTCAGGGTAAAGGTGCTCGGCGAGCAGCGCGGTCAGCGTCGCCGAAGTCCAGCGGTGCATCGAGGCGTAGGCGACAAAGGTCCGCTTCGCCGATGATAGTGGAAAGTAGATCGGCCGGTTCTCGTACATCTTGCGGTGCACGTCGGGAAAGAACTTGTCACGCAGATACTCCTTGAGCGTGCGCTTGTCGTCGATGTCCGCGCCATGCTCTGTCCACGCGTCGAGGATCGGCGTGCCGGGGGGGGCGGCGAGGTTGTCGTGTTGGTCGGTGGCGTCGGATAAGTACAGGATGCCGTGGGGCAATGCAGTGGCAGGGGCGTCGGTGCTTTCACCGTTGGCGCCAAACCGTCCGAGCGCCACGCCAACAGCGAAGCTTAGGTGATCGGTCGCCCGAGCGCCTATGTGGATGGCGGGGGCATAGGGTGTTGTTGGCCCATGATCATCCCGAGCAACATCGGTATCCACGGCTTCTTGTGCCCAATGCTGCGCTGCCTTCCAATCTGACGGACCAGGACACCTGAACTCAACAGAGGGTTCCCGATGAGATTCGTGTTCGGCGAAGGAGGTCTCAAGCACCGTGACAATCGATGCGAAGTCGGCCCTCGGTGCAAACGGTAGCCGGTTAACATCGCCAACTTGGAAATCAAGACCGGGGCTGAACGATGAAATGATCCTGCGGGATCTCTTGCTATTCAGCGTGCAAACAACGGCAGCGTTGTTCTCTTCGCCGAGATAGATCGACGGGCCCTTGTCGCCAGGAATACCTACGAAACGGTGGATCCGAGCAGAAAACGTGTTGCCGGTGTCTGTAAATGCGACCCCGAGCTTGAAATAGAACTCGATGTTGCGGGGGAACGAGCGTTCGAAGGTTCGAATCTCTAGTCCAGCTCGATCCCATCGAACACAGCTGCTCAAGGGTTCAAACCAAGCGCGTCCGTCCGCGCCACCGATGAGCGGAACCCATTGCGCGTTGTATGTGAAACCCAAGCTCCGAAGAGTGAGCAGTGTGGCCGGTGAGACTTCCCATGCGCGGCGAATGAATCGCGTGTCGTTGGAAGTCTGTAGCCCTGCTCGTGCTGGGGCGGGGCGTAGTCCCGATCCCTGTTGAAATTTGAGGTGGCGGTCAAACCGACCCCGAGAGGATTCTCGGGGCTCAAAACCGGAGAGACCGCCATGAAGAAGACTGCCAGGAAGACACGACCGACGGAAG
>JALZOI010000737.1 GCA_030857245.1 Myxococcota bacterium | reverse complement strand
CCACTGGCGCGGGCATGGCTGACCGCGGGGCCGTCGGGATCGGGCACCGCCGCGAGCGTGCCGGTGCCAGGACGCGGAGCCGTGGCGACCGACGCGCCGGGCAGCGTGGCGACGCGCGGCTGCACGTAGCCGAGCTCACGTGGTCGCACGCCCGTGACCTGCGAACCGAAGCCGGGCGGCGTCCGGTAGTCGTCGGGAGTGCCGAAGCCGGGGGTGGTCTCCGGCCCGAACTCGGTGGATGCCGGCGGCGCGGGTGGCGGGAAGCCGATGAATGGGTCGACCGGCGCGACCGGCTCGTCCGAGAGCTGGCCGTACTCGCGGGTCGCGTCGTCGAAGCCTACCGACTGATCGCGAGGCTCGTCGGGCATCTGCTCCGGATGGTCCGGCGGCTCGTCCGCTTCGAGCTCGAACGTCAGCTCGGGGCGGTCCAGCTCCGTCGACGGGCTGCTCATCTCGAGATCGAACGTGTGGCCGCCCGAGTCGGTCGTGGCATTCGACGGCGCGCCCATCGCCTCGGCGAGGGCGCGCGAGGTCTGCTCGTCGATGAACCAGCCCTCGTCGAGCGGATCCATGAACAGCGGCGCCGTCAGCGGATCGGCGGGCTTGACCTCGCCGGGCGAGACCTCGATCTGGTACTCGGCCTCGTCGTAGCCGATACCGAACGGCGCGCTCTCGATCGTGCCGTGGTCGTCGATCGCCTGGACCTGCTGCGTCAGCAGCTCGTAGTTCTGCCGGACGTAGTCGACATAGCTGGCCGCTTGCGCATTCTCCGGCTCGATCACCAGCACGCGCTCCCACACCACGAGCGCGCGCTCGAACTCGCCCTGACCGTACAGCGTCAGACCTTCTTCGATCAGACGGTCGATCTGGGGAACCTCGCGAGCCATCGTTATCCGCGGGTCTTGGACACCACGCCCCGGAACATGTTCAACGTCCGGTTCAAGGCCTCGGTCGCCTCGGTCAGCGTGGTGAGGTCCTTCGCCGCGATCGACGTCCGCGTCCGATCGACGACGGCTCGCGCCTTCTTGACCGCGTCCTGCCCGAAGTCCGAACCGGCGATGATGTCCGTGACCTGCGGGAACAGCGCCTCGATCTCCTCGAGGGCCTTCTCGGCCGCATGACGTGCCTTGTCGAACTCCTGGCCGGAGCGCACCTCGACCATGTAGTCCTTGTTGGCGTCGACCATCTTCCGGATCTCCTCCTCGGTGAGGCCCGAGGTGGCGGTCACGGTGATCGACTGCTCGAGGCCGGTCTCGAGGTCCCGCGCCTTCACCGACACGATGCCGTCGGCGCTGATGTGGAACATGACCTCGATCTCGACCTCACCGCGCGGCGCGCGGCGGAGCCCGGTCAGCACGAACTCGCCGAGCAGCTCGTTCTCCTCGGCGCGATCGCTCTCGCCCTGGAGCACGAGGATCTTCACCGAGGTCTGGTTGTCCTTGACCGTCGTGAACACGTGCTGCTCCGACGTCGGCACCGTGGTGTTCTGCTCGATCAGCTTGTGGAAGTAGCCACCCACGATCATGATCCCGAGCGAGTGCGGCGTGACGTCGAGGAGCAGGATGTCGCTCTTCTCGTCGGTGAGGGCCGCGCCCTGGATCGAGGCGCCGAGCGCGACGACCTCGTCGGGGTGGACGCCCTTGCACGGCTCGAGGCCAAAGAACTCGGCGACCGCGGCCTGCACGCGCGGCATCCGCGTCATGCCGCCCACGAGGATGACGTCCTCGATCTGGTTCTTCTGGATCTCGGCTTCCTCGAGCGTGCGCGCGCAGATCTCGACGGTGCGCTCGATGAGGTCGCCGGTCAGCTCCTCGAGCTTGTCGCGCGACAGCATCGTCTGGAGGTGGAGCGCCTCGTTGCGGCCCGTCGAGATGATGAACGGCAGGTTGATCTCGGTCTCGCGCACGCTCGAGAGCTCGCACTTCGCCTTCTCGGCGACGTCCTTGAGCCGCTGCAGCGCCATCTTGTCCTTGCGCAGATCGATGCCGTGCTGCTTCTCGAAGCCGAACACGAGCCAGTCGATGATCCGGCGATCGAAGTCCTCACCGCCGAGGAACGTGTCGCCGGCGGTCGAGATCACCTCGAACACGCCGTTGCCGATCTCGAGGATCGAGATGTCGAACGTGCCGCCGCCGAGATCGTAGACCGCGACCTTGCGCTCGATGTTGCGACCGAAGCCGTAGGCGAGCGCCGCCGCGGTGGGCTCGTTGATGATGCGGATGACGTCGAGGCCGGCGATCCGGCCGGCATCCTTGGTGGCCTGGCGCTGGCCGTCGTTGAAGTACGCGGGGACGGTGATCACCGCCTTCTGCACTTCCTCGCCGAGGTACTCCTCGGAGATCAGCTTCATCTCCTGCAGGATGTACGCGGAGACCTCGGGCACGCTGAACACCTGGTCGCGCAGCATGATGCGGACGTCGTCGTGCGGTCCCTCGACGATCCGGTACGGCATGATCTCGAGCGAGCTGCGGACCGCGGCCGAGCCCCACTTGCGCCCGATCAGGCGCTTCGCGGCGTAGACCGTGTTCTCCGCGTTCGTGATCGCCTGGCGCTTCGCGATGTGCCCGACCAGCCGCTTGCCGTTCTCCGCGATGGCGACCATCGACGGGGTGGTCTTGTACCCACCACGGTTCGGGATCACGGAGGGCGTCCCATCCTCCACAATCGCCACGCACGAGTTGGTCGTGCCGAGGTCGATACCGATCACCTTTTCAGTCGCCATGCGCGGGACATTTTCCCCCGAATTCCGCGCAGATCGCTAGCGATGCGACCCAAAAAGGTCGCGCCTGCCGGCCTTGCCGGTCACGGCTGGGAGAGCTGACGACGCACCTCGGCCAGGTCATTTCTGAGCTCGGCCGTGAGCACGTCGTTCTCGCTCTTGAGCGCCATCGCCATCAGCAGGACTTCCTCGGCATCGGCGAGCTTGCCGGCCGCGCGGAACGCACCCGCGAGCAGCCGCGCGGACGACACGTCGTTGGGTGCGAGTGAGTTCGCCTTCTTCGCGTACTCGACCGCGCTCTTCGGCTGCTCGGCGGCGAGCGCGCAGCTCGCGGCCCGGCGCAGGTAGCGGAGCTGCGGGTCGACGCGCACGGCCGCCGCGAACAGCTTCATCGCGCCGAGCGCATCGCCGCCGACCTCGAGCTGGCAGGCGCGCTCGAACAGCTCGGCGGCGTAGGCCTGCGGCGTCTGCGGCTGCTGGCCGGTCTCGAGCGACGTCTGCGCCGCGCCGCCACGTCCCTTGTCGGTACCGGTGAGCTTGGCGTACGCGCGGCTGGTCGCCTCGAACACCGTGTTCATCCGGTGCGCGAACGTGCCGAGCCGCTTCCCGAAGAACCGGTCCGGGTGCATCACCTTGGAGAGCTGGAAGTAGGCGCGCTTGAGCACGAGCGCCTCGGACCCTTGCGCGACCCCGAGCAGCGCCCACGGATCGTTGACGAGCCGGGCCATGGCGAGGATGCGACGGCGCTCGTGATCGGTGAGCTCGACGTTCTCGGCGAGCGCCAGCAGCTCTTCCTGCGTCGGGTTCGGGAGCTGGAGATCGTGTGCGTGCTCGAGCGAGCGATCGGGTGGCGTGCCCTGTGCCGGCCGTTTCGACGCGGGCTGGCGACCGTCCGTGGGCGGCGACAGGCTCGGCGCGGTGCCGGTGCGCGACGGGGTGATCAGCGGAGCGCGGGGCGCGACCTTGGCGGGGGTCGCGAC
>JALZOI010000736.1 GCA_030857245.1 Myxococcota bacterium | reverse complement strand
CGCGGCGACCGCGACGAGCAGGACCACGCGCCAGGCCGCGAGCATCCACCAGGGTAGCGTGGGCGCGGCGGCCCGGCCCAGGCGCGCTAGGATCCGGCCGCGCGCTGCCCCGCCCCTCGTTCTGCCCGTCCCCGAGCCGCCATGCCCCCCAGCCTCGACGCCCTGATCCACCCCCGGTCCCGCTCCGAGCTCCAGGCGAGTTTGGCCGCGCACGAGCCGTTCGTCGTGCACGGCCTCGGAGCCACCGTGCGGGCGCTCACCGCGCTGCCGATGTTGCGCTCGCTCGACGCGCTGCTGTCGTCCTGGCCGCACCCGGTGCAGGTCCATCTGCCCGATCTCGCGGACGAGGCGAGCTCGATCACCGCGTCGCCGCAGGATGCGCGCAAGCTGTTCGCGAACGGCATGGGCCTGCTGTTCGATGACGCCCACACGCTGTCGGCGGAGCTCGCGACGTGGCTCGAGGCGATCCGGCGCGACCTCGGGCTGTCGGCGCTGACCCAGGGCCGCTGCCTCGTCTATGCGACGCCCGCCGGCAAGGGCACCGCGACGCACTTCGATCAGAACGTGAACTTCGTGCTCCAGCTCCACGGCACGAAGACGTGGTCGCTCGCCGCCAATCACCACGTCGAGGCGCCGCTGACCCGCCACACCCTGGGTCAGCCGGTCGACCCCGAGCTCGCGACCTACGCGACCCTGCCGATGCCCGCCATGCCGACCGACGCGCGGTCGATCGTGCTGGAGCCCGGCTCGCTGCTGTGCGTGCCGCGCGGCGTCTGGCACTCCACGCACGCGTCCACCGACGCGCTGTCGCTCAACTTCACGTATCACGCGCCGACGTGGATCGACCTCCTCGGTGCCGCGCTCCGCGGTCGCCTGGCCCTGTCGAGCGCGTGGCGGGAGACGGCGAGCCCGGCCGCGCCCGAGCGGCTCGCCGCCTTGCTGCGCGAGCTCGCCGAGGAGGTCCCGCACTGGAGCGCGGCGGACATCCTCGGCGTCACCGACGGGGAGTGACCCTCAGGCGTGCGCGCCGCTCGCCTCCGGCGACGTGATCGAGTCGCCGCGTGGATCGTCGTGATCGTCGGGCGGCTCGCGCGAGCCGCTCGCCGTACTCGGCGTCCGCGTGCGAGAGGTGCCAGAGCATCCGATCCTGGATCTCCTCGGTGCACCGCGCGAGGGCGCCGACGAGGTTCGCGATTGTTCCACCTCGTCGACGCGGTCGTCGTGGGTCGGCCTGCGAGCCGCGAAGCCAAGCTCGCGACGCTCGCCCACGAGGTTCACGATGAGGGCGGTGCCGCCGTGGTCGTTGACGACGCTGCTCGTCTGCACCTGATCGGCCGCGACGATCCGGGTGCGGAGCGGCCGGAGCGACGACGGGACCAGCCGCGTGACGGGCACGGTGACCTGCGGCGCGGACGAGCGAAGCCGGGCTGCCGGTGGAGTTTCGTGGAGGTTTGCGTTTAGGTTCGCGGTCCCGAGCTGCATGGCAGAGCTACCGACACCGCTCGAACGCGAATGGCTCTGGGCCGCCCTCCAGACCCTGGTCGACACGCGCGGCGAGGAGACGTTCCTGACCGCTCCGATCGTGTTGCCGAACGATACGTTCTTCCCCGATCCGTGGACGCCCGACGAGCACGGCGTCGGTCGCCTCGCGAAGCGGCTGCTCGGTCATGCGGGGCTCGGCGCGCTCGGCGTCGCCGTCGAGGTGTTCACCGAGGCGACCGAGGTCCGCGAGGTGGGCCTCGACGGCCGCGCCTCGGCGACGAACCACGTCGGCGCAGCAGCGTGGTTCGCGGGGATCCGCGGCGGCACGTGCCTGTTCGGTGCCGAGGCCGACGGCCTCGGTGATCCCGTCGGCCTCGTCGGCTCCATGGCGCACGAGGTCGCGCACGCGTTCCGGCGCAGCCATCGCCTCGAGCACCGCGATCGCGAGCTCGAGGAGAAGCTGACCGACGTCACCACGATCTACCTCGGCTTCGGCGTGCTCACGACCGCGGCGAGCGCGCGCTACGTGGCGTCGCACCACGCGAACCTCGGCAGCTCGTACGCGCACAAGCGGCAGGGCTATCTCGCCGCGCACGAGATGGCGTTCATGCTGGCGAGTCAGCTCCAGCTCCGCGGCTACGAGCGTGCGGTGCTGCGCTGGTTCGCGCGGCAGCTGCCGGCCAACCAGGCCGCGACGGTGCGGGCTGCCTGCGGGGAGACGACGCGGGCGCTGATCGCGAACGCGATGGGGTTCGAGCGCGTCCCCGACGTCGTGCCGCCGCCGGCGGTGCCCGCGACGTCGTGGTGGCGACGCCTCGTAGGTGATTGACGAACCACCGTCACCGCCCGAAGTGCGGCGTAGCGGCACGACGCACGGTTGCGACCGGCGGTTTCGGGGCGCACCGGCTCAGTGTTTTTCCCCTCTCTTTCTTCTCTCTTTTTCAGGGCTTGGCGATTGCCGCGGCGCGTCTCATGATGCGGCCATGAGCGCAACCGTTCATCAGATCTCCCAGCCCGTCACCGTCGTGGCGCGCACCCTCGACGCCGTCGACCGCGCGCATGCCCGCGCGGCGATGGTGCTCCACACCGTCCGCAACGACGTGCGCACCAAGATCGAGCGCAGCCTCGAGCGCGCCGAGCTCGTCACCACCAAGGTGTTCGAGCGTGCCCGCAAGGGGGTCGAGCGCGCCGATCACGTCAGCGCCGATGCGGTCAACCGCGCGCAGGGCGTCGTCGGTCACGCGATCGAGAAGGCCCGCGTCACGCGCGAGAAGCGTCAGCACGCCTCCTGATCCAAGGGGACGCCCTCCACTAACTCAACTTGCGTCCGGTAACCTCGCGACTCGTGGTCCGGCCGCTGTCCGAAGTTGCGTTAGTGGAGGGCGTCCCCTCAGCGTCGCCAGATCGCGAGCTGGTCGCGCACGTGCTCCCGTATCGCCTCGAACGGCTCGCCCTCGAGGCCATCGATCGCGGCGAGCACCTGCTTGGCGAGCTCGATCGCGCGCCCGCGCCGGCCCGCCCGCGCCTCGAGGTCCGCGAGGATCGCGAGGGCCTGCGCGCGCTCCGGCCCCGCATCGCCGGCCGCCTCCCAGGCCGAGAGTCCGGCCTCGAGGGCGTTGCGCGCCTCGGGATCGCGGCCGACATCGGCCAGGCACGCCGCGAGGTTGACGTACGCGACCGCGAGCAAGCCGCCGGTCTCGCCGGCCTCGCGTGAGCTGGCGAGCGCGCGCTCGTAGTGCGGGATCGCGGCGGCGCAGCGCTCGCGGTTCTGCTCGATGTTGCCGAGAGCTGTGTCGATCGATGACAGCAACGCCGGCCCGGCGTTCGTGCGCACGAAGCCGGCGCGCGCTCGCACCGCCAGCTCGTGCGCGCGTTCGAGCTGGCCCGCGATGATCGCGAGATACGCGAGCGCCGCGTCGGTCGCGGCGACCTCCAGCGAGCCCTCGCCGAACGCGGCCGCGAAGATCGTTCGCACCCGCAGCAAGCCACGCTCGGACTCTGCCAGCTCCCCGAGGTCGCGCTGGATGGCGGCGAGATCGTGCACCGTGCGGGCGACCTCGGGATGATCGGCCCCCAGGATCAGCTCCTCCATCGCGAGCGCGCGCTTCAGCTCCGCGGCTCCCTCGGCGAGCTGGCCGGCGTTGCCCAGCGTCGAGCCCACAGCACCGATCGCGGCCGCGATCGCGAGCCGGCTCGCCGGATCCCGCGCCGCGGTGGCC
>JALZOI010000735.1 GCA_030857245.1 Myxococcota bacterium | reverse complement strand
AGCTTCATGCGACCGGCGACGCGATCACGGGCGTCGTGTGGGACACGCTCAAGGCGCTCCGCGCCGCGGGCGTAACGATCTACACGGCCGCGAACCTCGAGCACACGGTCCGCTCGGAGCCGCGGTCATGAAGGACGGCGCGCTCGGCATGCTCTTGCTCGGTGGTGGAGTCAGCGCGCTCGTCTGAGGCGCCGCGCGAACACGGTCGCGCTCGACGGTCACGCCGGCACCGATCAGCATCCCCGCGGGCACGTGGGTGTTCCCCGTGCCGAGCCTCGGCGATCGGGCCGCGGTCATCTCGAACCCGTTCAAGGCGAGCGCGCACCTCGGCGTGGACATCATGTTCAAGCGCCGCGATGCGCGCGATCTAATCGCCGTCTTCCCGTCGGGTACCTCGAACGGCACGCCGCTGTTCTTCATCCCCGACAACGTCCCCACGCTCGCCGCGTCGGCGGGCGTCGTGACGTTCGCGGCGAACACGCCCGTCGGGCACACCGTCATCATCCAGCATCCGAACGGCTGGACGACGTACTACACGCACCTCACGACCCTCGCCGTCGCGAAGGGCCAGCAGGTCACCGCGGGCCAGACGCTCGGCACGATCGGCGCGAGCCCAACCGACGGCCAACACCTCGTCCATCTGCACTTCGAGCTGTGGAAGGGACAGAAGCGATCGAGCGCGATCGATCCCGGGCCGTTCCTCGCCGCGTGGTCACGCATGGTCTCGCCCTGGTCGCCGAACGGCTCGACGCTCGTCGCGTCGACCACGCATCGTAACGGCACGTTGTCCGCGTATCGCCCCGTCGGCGATCGCGGCGAGCCGTATCCGGAATGGATCCGCGCGCTCAAGGACGAAGCCGGCGTCTATGTGATCCGCGATGCCAAGACTCACGAGGTTCTGTACGTCGGCTCGTCGTCGGGCCGGCTCTACGACACGCTGACCAGGCACCTCCAGACCTGGCGCCGCTACAAGGGCTTCTGGCGCGGCCAGTTCGCCGAGGGTGCCGACCCTGGCCTGACGTATCCGCGCGGCGAGGTCGAGATCGCGGTCCGCCTGACCTCGCCCGACGACGCGCTCGACGAAGAGATGCGCCTCATCGCGCGGCTTCGGCCTCGCGACAACCAGATCGGTCAACCCGAGCTCGAGGACGCGCCGTTCTGAACGGGCGTGTCGAGCCTCACCACGCGCCACGGCGCCAACGAATCGAACAACGGAGAATCGTCATGCAGGAAATCATCGAGGTGATCCGCGCGGCCGTCACGACGGGCGCGACGAACGAGCAGAAGGCGGCCGGCGTGCGGGCGTGCCGCACGATCATCGCCGCGCTCGACACCGAGCCCGGCAAGCCGATCGAGCTGCCGGGCTTGCTCGCGACATCGCTGGCAACGAGGCCGACGCTCGATCAGATGCTCGACCTAGCGATCACGCGGCTCGCGACGATCGCGAATGCACGCGATACGGCCGTGGCGCCGCCGTCCACACAGAGAGTCTCGGCAGTGCCGAGACAATTGCCGACCGGTCTACGCGTACCAGGCACGCCCGCCGCGTTGCCGCGCGGCAAGCCGCCGAAGCAACCCGCGATGAACCCGGCCCCGACGAGGAAGCCGTGACGAACATGCACGCCCCTATACACACCTGGCTCGATGGGTACCTCGCCGTCCGTCATCACGCGTTCGAGATGCGTGGATCGATCGTGCTGTCCACCGGCGAGCGCTGGCCGCGCACCACAGGCGCCGAGGTCATGGTGATCGCTGCCGCGATCGATCCGGTCGTGCGCGCGCATGCGTTCCCGCTCGTGCTGCGTCGCTGGCGCGCGGCGCTCGCCGACCTCCAGCGCGACGGACATCCGTGGCTGCACCACACCTACGCGTGCAATCGTGCGTTCTGGTCGACGCTGGAAGCGGTGTCGATCTTCCTCGATGACCTCGCGCTGCGTCCGCCCGCTCAGCACGCGTGGGACGCGCTCCTCGATATCATCGGCACCGGGCCACGCAACGTCGGCCCGCGGGGAGACGGCCCATTCAAGCACTTCGATGGCATCCGGACGTTCGACGATCTCTACAACGCGCAGTACAAGCATCTGCTCGAGCTGCGCGGCTTCGACGAGGTGGATCCGCCGCCGTTCGACGAGAGCTCGTACGGAACGCTTGGAGCGAAGAAGAAGATCCCGCGCACGACGAACACGGACGTGCTCGCCCTGGCCGGCTACTGGGGCAAGCAACTCCAAGACGTGAAGGAGGTGTTCGGCCACGCCGGCATCGAGAAGCGATGGGATCGACTGATGACCGACGTCGGCAAGCTCGCGATGTACGGGAACCCGACCGCCATCTACCCCGAGAACAATCGGTTCTGGCGCTGCCTCTTTGACACCGCGGTCCACATCGCCGTGGCTGACGAGGCGCCCAGCAAGTGGGACATGATCAAGGACTCGGTGAAGGACAGCGTGAAACGTTTGCCGGAGACCCTTGGCGGCGTGGCGAGCAAAGGCGCCGAGGTCCTCGCCGACACCGCGCAGGCTGCGGGCAAGGTCGTCAACGCGGCGGGCAAGGGGCTGTTCTCGGGCGTCGGCACGCCGATCCTGATCGGTGCGGGTGTGGTCGGTGCAGTGCTGCTGCTGCGGAGCCGAAGCCGCCGCGAGGAGGCGTAGCCATGGACGACATCTCGCTCGCCCACAATCCGCCACGCTACGCGAAGTTCCGGCGTCCGCCGATCCGGATCTGCGAGACCACCACGCGCGTGTGGCCACTCGCGGCGATCAACGGTCGTGCGCCGGTCGTGCTCGAAGCACGTGGCGACATCCGCGGCGTCAACCTCGCGTATCCGCGTCTCGACCTTGACGACGCGATCGAGAGCTGTCCGATCGGCTCGCCGAACGGCACGGCCACGCACCTCCTGCCACCGATGACCGCCGCGCTCGCGATCGACGGAGGCGAGATCACGTTCGCCGGGCGGCTCGGCAACGGCTTCGGCATGATCATCAACCACGGCAACGGCTGGGCATCGCACTACGCGAACCTCCAGGCCATCGTCGCGATCCGCACGGACCTCTATCGCCCGCGCGCGCAGTACGTCCGCGCCGGTGACACGATCGGCTACGTCGGTGCGCCCGAGGTCGGCGCGTTCAAGCAGCTCCACTTCGAGCTGTGGGAGCGCGACCGCGATCGGCACTTCGTTCCTGTCGACCCGCGTCCGCACCTCGCGAGCTGGAAGGTTCTCGACCACTACGACGCGTTCACACCGGCACCTCCGAAGGCGCGGGCGGAGGCCGCGTAGCCGTGTCGGAGGAGACGCCGGTGACGCTTGCCCAATTGTCGCAGCAGTGCCGCGACAATTCGGAGGTCACGCTCGTGCAAGCACCGCTTCCCCAATTGTCGCAGCAGTGCCGCAACAATTCGGAGGCCACGTCCGCGCAGGTGCCGCCCGCCCAACAGTCGCGACACCGTCGCGACAATTTCTCCGACGAGGAACCCGCGCGTTCATCGCCGCATCTGCCCTATCTGACGACCGCCGAGGCCGCCGTCTACCTGCGCTACCGGACGGCCTCCGGGATCCGGACCGCGGTCGCGCGCGGCGAGCTGACACCGACGGGCGCAGGCCCGAAGGGATCCCATCTTTTCCATCATGCGGAGCTTGATCGGTTCGCAGCCGCACGCGCCGCGCGCTACGCTCGGCCCTGCCTTGGGACCGGAGACGCTAGAAAGG
>JALZOI010000152.1 GCA_030857245.1 Myxococcota bacterium | reverse complement strand
CGGCCGCCCCGACCCGCGAGAAGCTGCTCGCCGCGGTGCACGCCACGCCGCATGACGATGGCCCGCGGGCGGTGTTCGCCGACGTGCTGCTCGAGGCCGGCGACCCGCGCGGCGAGCTCATCGTGCTGCAGCTCCAGCGCCACCACGGCGAGGGCACGCCGGGCACCGCGCGGCGCGAGCACAAGCTGCTGAAGCAGCTCGGCAGCGCCTGCTATGACGGGCTCGATCTCGATGGCGCGAACGCGATCGTCGTCGAGCGCGGCTTCCCGATCTCGGCCACGCTGGCGGTGAGCGGCGAGCTTCGCTCGCCGGCGTGGGCGACGATCGAGGCGTTGACGCTGAGCGACGGCGCGGTGTTCGGCGGGTCGCCCCACCTCCGCGCGCTGCGCCGGCTCTACAACCTGGCGAGCCGCGACCTGCTCGGCGGCGAGCTGCCGAGCTACGACCTCGAGCTCCTCGCCGTCGCGGGCTACGATCACGGGCTGGGGGTCCCGACCCGGTACGCCCCGCGCACGCTCGGCCTCGCCCAGCCGCGTGACCTCGGGGCGATGCTCGCGTGCATCCGCGAGCTCGGCCGCTTGCCGATCGGCCGGCGGGTGGAGACCGTGCGGCTCGGCCACGGCATCCGCGAGCTGCCGGCGATCACCCGCTTCCTCACCACGGGGACCGCCCACCCCGCCATCGAGCTCGGCGGCGGGAGCCGGCTCGACCTGCCGACCGACTGGACGGCGCGCGTGACCCCGCAGGAGCTCCGGCTCGCCTGGTGGGGCTGCACGCCCTGGAGCGACATCGCGTTCGAGACCATCTACCCGGTGGTCCGCGAGCTCGGCCGGGCGCCGTTCGAGTCGCTCGTGGTCTCCGGGATCGACCACCCGGCCACGTCCAAGGTGCGCGACGCCCTGCGCCGCGAGGTGGCGCACTGGCCCGCCCTGCGAAACGCGTCGATTTTCGGGGTCCACGAATCCGCAGGAAACTGAGCCCGCGGGCCGCCCGGTTTCCGTGCTAGCTACGCCCGGTGGACCCGACGCCGCAGCTCCCTGACCTCCGGGCGATGACGCTCGACGAGGCCGAGAACCTCGCCGTGGCGCAGGGCTGGCCCCGGTTCCGCGGCGAGCAGATCTGGCGCTGGGTCCACGAGAAGCGCGCGCGCAGCTTCGATGAGATGACGAACCTCGGCGTGGCCACCCGGGCCCGGCTCGCCGAGGTCGCCACGATCGGCTGCCTGACGATCGCGGAGGTCCAGCTGTCCCGCGACGGGACGCGCAAGCTCCGGCTCGTCACCCGCGACGGCGCGTCGATCGAGAGCGTGCTCATCCCGTCGGGCGACAAGACGACCCAGTGCATCTCGTCGCAGGTCGGCTGCGCGGTCGACTGCCAGTTCTGCGCGACGGCCAAGCTCGGCCTCAAGCGCAACCTCGATGCCGGCGAGATCGTCGATCAGGTCTACCTGGCGCAGCGCCTCCTGGCCGAGGTCGACCCGGATCGCCGGATCTCGAACATCGTCTACATGGGCATGGGCGAGCCCCTTCACAACTACGAGAATCTGGTGCGCTCGCTGCGGATCCTGACGCACGACAAGGGCGCCGGCCTCGGGCAGCGCCGGATCACGGTGTCGACCTCGGGCCTCGTGCCCAAGCTCGAGCGGCTCGGCAACGAGACCGTGCGGCCGAACCTCGCGGTCTCGCTGAACGCGCCGAACGATGCCATCCGCGACGCGATCATGCCGATCAACCGCAAGTGGAACATCGCGAAGCTGCTCGGCGCGCTCAAGGCGTATCCGCTCGAGCAGCGCCGCCGGATCACGTTCGAGTACGTGCTGCTCGCCGGCGTCAACGACTCGCTCGCCGACGCGGCCCAGCTCGCGAAGCTGCTGCGCAGCATCAAGTGCAAGGTCAACATCATCCCGTACAATCCGCACCCCGAGGCGCCGTATGCGCGCCCGTCGGCCGCGGCGGTCGAGGCGTTCCAGAACGAGTGCAAGCGCCTCGGGATGTCGACGTACCTGCGCACCCCGCGCGGCGATGACATCGACGCCGCGTGCGGTCAGCTCGCGAACCGCGTCGAGGGCTCGCCGCTGGTCTCGCTGCGGGTCAAGCGCACCGGCCCGCCACCCGCGCCGAACGTCGAGTGACCGTGCGCCCGCTGACGTACGGCGACGGCCTCGGCGCTGGCGTGGCGGCGCTCGCGATCGCGGCCGCGTGGTACCTGGCGGTCGCGAGCCTGCGCCTCGGCGCGATGTACGCCGACTTCGGGGACGTCGCGCTGCCGGCGATCACGCGCGTGGTGCTCCATCCCGCGTGGCTCTACGGCGTGCCGATCGCGCTGGTCTCCGCGTTCGTGGTCCTGCACCTCCGCCGCCCGCGCCACGGGCTGGTCGGCCTCGCACTCGCGGCGATCACGATCGACCTGGTCTGGTACTGGGCGGCGTGGGCGCCGATCCATGCGCTCGCCGGCAAGCTCGACGGCTAGCCCCCATGCTGGTCGGTCGAGGCGAGGTGGGCACGTGTCACGTGCGCGTACTCGGGCGGCTCGGTCCAGGTTGCTGGTTGCAGAGATCGTGGACGAGCAGGTGGCGGTGGCACGAGCACGTGGCACGGCGGTGACCGACCCGCACCGCGGCGGCTCGAGCGAATACCCAGGCCCGCCCGCGCCGTTGATCCGGGGTGGTCGCTCCTCGGTCGCTCGCCGCCAACCGCGCGCATGCTCGGAGTAGGCTCGGGCCCGTGACCGCGTCTGCGCAGGGAACGCCCGCTCGTGCGGTGCTCCGGATCGCCGGCGTGCTGACACAACTGATCGGCGCGAGCAGCCTCCTGCTCGGCACGATCGCGTTCGTCCTGATCCAGCAGAACCAGAGCGGGGGCGCCGGCTACGTGGTCGCGTGGGCCGGCGCGGCGATGGCAGCGCTGGTGTTCGGCGGGTTGATGGCGCGCGGCGGGTTGGTCAGCGTGCTCGGCAGCGCTGCCGTCGACGCCGGCTTCGGCATCGCCCTGCTCGTCCTCGACGAGGCGGTGCTGCGCGGGCTCGTACGCGTGCTCCCGGCCTCCGACCTCGCGATGATCGCGGACATCCTCGTCGGTGCCGGCGGCGCCATGCTCGCCGTCGCGGTGCTGTGCCTCCTCGCCATCCCGCAGGCGCTGCGCTACGTGCGCTGGCTCCAGGCGCGGGCCGACGAGGACACGCCGATCCGCCCGTCTCAGCCCACGCAGCAGCTGCGGGCCATCGATCCCGTCCTCGCAGGGTCGACCGCGAAGGGCTGGGCACCGCCGCCGGCGCCGAAGCTCTCGGTGTGGAACATGCCAGCGGCCTCGCGCGCCGAGATCCGCTCGCGACGCCGGCTCTACTTCGCGCTCGCCGGCTTCGCGATCGGCTTCGGGGCCGGCATCGGCGTGCTGGTGTCGTCGGCGGCACGGCCGAGCAAGCGCCCGGCGAAGACCGCGGTGGTCGGCTCGGCGGCCGGCGCGTCCCCGGGCACCCACTCGCGCATCAAGCGCGAGCTTCAGGGCCCGAGCGATCGCGCGCTGGAGCCCGGCCCCGCGGTCGTCGATCTGGGCCCCACCGGCGAGGGCGGCGCGGCCGAGAACGTCCAGCCGGTGCAGACGCTGATCGACGAGCAGCGCGCCGCGATCGCGCAGGGCGATCTCGAGGCCCTCGCCGCCACGCTGGCGCCTACCGCGTTCGGGTTCGGCGTCGATGCCGACCAGGTCGCCGAGGGCCGAGACGCGCTCGCGGCGCACGTCACGCGTGCGCTCGGCGAGGTCCCGGTCGGCGGCTTCACCGTCGAGGCGAAGTTCTCGGCGATCGGCGAGGAGGCAGGCCACGCCTGGATCGCGATGGAGCTCGAGGTCACGACGCCGGACCGCGCGCCTCGCCGGTTCGCCATCACCGAGCTCGCGGCGGTGATCGACGGCCGCTGGACCGTCGTCGCCTGGCACTGGGGCGTCCAGGTGCCCGACGCCACGGCCGAGCGGCTCGCGATCCTCGGCACGATCCCGCGCGCGAAGCCGGTGCCGAACGCGACGACCGGCCCGGCGGACCTCGAGACCTCGATCCGTACCGCGCTCGGCTCGCGCAACGCGTTCGCCGCGGCGCGCAGCGAGCGGGCCGACGGCTTCAACTTCGGCAGCGCCCCGGGCGAGCGCATCGTCGGAGGCCTCGCGGTGAAGAAGCTGTTCGGCCGGCTCAAGACCGACATCCGCATCCACGACGGCCTGCGCGTCGTGGCCGCGAACGCGTGGGATCCCTCGCAGCGCGATCCGACGATCGCCTTCGCCGCGGCCAACCTCGACTTCACGGTGAAGACGCAGGCCGCGACCGAGCTCACGCAGACGTTCCGCGTGCTCGCGATCTTCGTGAAGCAGGCCGGAGAGTGGACCATCGTGTCGACCCAGTGGTCGCACGGCGGTCCGATCCGCTAGCGAGCGAGCGCGGCGAGCTCGGCGGTCGAGAAGAAGAACGCGATCTCTTCCTTCGCGGTCTCCGGCGCATCCGAGCCGTGCACGGCGTTGCGCTCGATGTTCGTCGCGAACTCCTTGCGGATCGTGCCGGCGTCGGCCTTCTCCGGGTTCGTCGCGCCCATGATCGCGCGGTTCTTGGCGACGGCGTCCTCGCCCTCGAGGACCTGCACGACGACGGGCCCCTCGGTCATGAACTTGACGAGGTCCTTGTAGAACGGGCGCTCCTTGTGGACGCCGTAGAACGCCATGGCCTGACCCTCGGTGAGCCGGATCATCTTCGAGGCGACCACGCGGAGCCCCGCGCCCTCGAGCTTGGCGGTGACTCCGCCGATCACGTTCTTGGCGACGGCGTCGGGCTTGATGATCGAAAACGTACGTTCGGTGGCCATGCTGGGACTCCTTGAAAAGTCCGCGGAAGCTAGTCGATCAGGCCGCGCCGTGCAATCCGTCCCCCGGCCGCGATGTCCCCGCCGCTACGCGCGCTTGCGAAACGCGAGCTTCGCGAGCGACAGCGCACCCTGCTTCCAGGGCACGCGGTGCGTGACCCCGGCGGCGCCGAGCTTGTCGATGTTGTCGCAGTACCAGCGGTAGTTGCGAACCAGCGCGGCCTTGTTCGAGTAGCGCGGCGCCCAGCCGAGCTGGTTGCGCGCCTTCTCGATCGAGACGTACGAGTCCTGGGTGACCGTCTCGTAGATCCACGGATAGAGCGGGGACAGCTTCGCCTTCTCGAGCTGGCGGAGCGCCCACAGCGCGGGCGCGACCGGCAGCTTGCGGATGCGCGCGCCGTGGCCCGCGGTATCGAGCACCGCCTGGAAGTCCTCGCGCAGCGTCGTGAACTCGTGAGCGCCGACGTTGAACGTGTCGTTCGCCCGGTCGGCCGGCAGGATGCCCGCGAGCACGATCGCGGTGCACAGGTCGTGGACGTCGAGCAGCTGGTAGCGGTTGGTGCCCTTGCCGAGGATCGGGAAGTCGCGGCCATCGCGCGCCCACTCGAAGAGCAGCGCGAACACGCCGAGCCGCTCGGGGCCGACGAAGGACTTCGGCCGCAAGATCGGGACCTCGCGACCGGCCGCGCGCGCCGCCAGGCAGACGCCCTCCGCCTCGACCTTGGCGGTGCCGTACGGACCGACGCCGTGCATCGGATCGGTCTCGACGAGCGGATGGTGGTCGGGGACGCCATACACCGCCGTCGAGGAGATGTGGATGACGCGCCGGTGGGCGGCTGCCTCGAGCACCGTCCGGGTCCCATCCACGTCGATCGTGTGGATCTCCTCGGGCGAGTACAGCGGCAGCGCGGCGGCCGCGTGGACCACGATGTCGCACGCATCGACCGCGCGCTCGACGTCGGCGCGCACGCGGATGTCGCCGACGACCTCGGTGACCTGCGGTCGCTCGGGATAGTCGAACGGCTCGCGATCGAGCGTGGTGACCTGATCTCCCCGCTTCAGCAGGTGACGGACCAGGTTGATCCCGAGGAACCCGGCTCCCCCGGTCACGAGCCAGCGCATCCGTCAGTTATCGGCCGAGCGTGGCCCGTCGCACAAGGGCAGGGGCCGCCTCGTGTCCGCCGCCTCGTTAGGCGAGGACCTTCGCGAGCGTCGTACCCATCTCGGCGGGCGTCGCGGCGACGGCGATCCCGGCGTCCTTGAGTGCGGCGATCTTGTCGGCGGCGGCGCCCTTGCCACCCGAGATGATCGCGCCGGCGTGACCCATCCGCTTGCCCGGAGGCGCGGTCTGCCCGCCGATGAACGCGGCGACCGGCTTCTTGATGTGGTCCTTGATGAACTGCGCGGCGCGCTCCTCGGAGTCGCCGCCGATCTCGCCGATCATGAAGATCGACGAGGTCCCCGGGTCCTCCATGAACATCGCGAGCGCGTCGATGAAGTCCGTGCCCTTGACGGGGTCACCACCGATGCCGATCGCGGTCGACTGACCGAGGCCGAGCGCGGTGAGCTGGTGGACCACCTCGTACGTCAGCGTGCCGGAGCGCGAGACGACGCCGACGCCGCCCGGCTTGTGGATGTAGCCCGGCATGATGCCGACCTTGCACTGCCCGGGCGTGATCACGCCGGGGCAGTTCGGGCCGACCAGCGTGACGTACGGGAACTCGTTGTCGAGGACGTACTTGACGCGGACCATGTCGCGCGCCGGGATGCCCTCGGTGATCGCGATGATCACCTCGATGCCTGCGGCGGCCGCCTCGAGGATCGAGTCGGCGGCGAACGGCGGCGGCACGTAGATCACGCTGGTGTTCGCACCGGCGTGCTCGACCGACTCGGCGACGGTGTCGAACATCGGGACCTTCTCGAGGCCCTCGACCTTGCTGCCGCCCTTGCCCGGCGTGACGCCCGCGACGACGCGGGTCCCGTACTCGACCATCTGGCGCGCGTGGAACGCACCGGCCGAGCCGGACATCCCCTGGACCACGAGGCGCGTATCGAATCCGACGAGGACGGACATTACTTCGACTCCTTGGCGAGCTTGACGACCTTCTGCGCACCGTCCGCCATGTCGGCCGCGGCGACGATGTTGAGCCCGCTGTCGGCGAGCATCTTCTTGCCGAGGTCGACGTTCGTGCCCTCGAGCCGGACGACGAGCGGCACCTTGAGCCCGACCTCCTTGACCGCCGTGATCACGCCCTCGGCGATGGTGTCGCACTTCATGATGCCGCCGAAGATGTTGACGAAGATCGCCTTCACCTCGGGCGACGTCGTGATGATCTTGAAGGCCGCGGTGACCTTCTCCGCCGTGGCGCCGCCGCCGACGTCGAGGAAGTTGGCCGGGGCGCCGCCGTAATACTTGATGATGTCCATCGTCGACATCGCGAGGCCGGCGCCGTTGACCATGCAGCCGATGTTGCCGTCGAGCGCGATGTACGAGAGGTCCCACTTCTTGGCCTCTTGCTCCGACGGATCCTCCTCGTTGGGATCACGCCAGTCCTCGAGCTCCTTGTGGCGGTACAGCGCGTTGTCGTCGAAGTTGATCTTGGCGTCGAGCGCGAGGGTCTTGCCGTCCTTCGTGGTGACGAGCGGGTTGATCTCGAGCATCGAGCAGTCCATCTCCTCGTAGCAGCGCGTCAGCGAGCGGAGGAAGCCGCCGAGCTCGTTCGCGGTCTTGCCGGTGATGCCGAGCTGCTTCGCGAGGGCGCGCGACTGCCAGTCCTGCCAGCCGGTCGCCGGGTCGATCGCGTGCTTGAAGATCTTCTCGGGGTGCTTCTCGGCGACCTCCTCGATGTCCATGCCGCCCTCGCGGGACGCCATGACGATGACGCGGCCGAGCGCGCGGTCGAGCAGCATCGCGAGGTAGTACTCGTGCTCGATCGCGAGGCCCTGCTCGACGAGCAGCCGCTGGACCTTCTTGCCCTCGGGCCCGGTCTGCGGCGTCACCAGCGTCATGCCGAAGATCTTCTTCACGGCCGCCTCGGCGTCCGCGCGCGTCTTCGCCACCTTCACGCCGCCGCCCTTGCCGCGGCCACCTGCGTGGATCTGCGCCTTGACGACGACGACCTCGGTACCGCCTTGCTCCTGGACCTTCGGGATGGCGGCGAGCGCATCCTCGACGCTCGAGGCGGCGATGCCGACCGGCACCGGGACCCCGTACTTCCGGAGCAGCTGTTTGCCCTGATACTCGTGGATCTTCACGGCCGCAGGTTTACCACGGGGGCCGGCCCGGTTGCGTCGACGCTGGCGGGTCCGATAGCCGGCGGTGGTGGCGCCTCGACGAGCCGCTGCGACGCGGGCCGCACCCTGGACGCAGCAACCGACGATGTGGTGACCGCGGTCGGGGCGCCGGCCTTGGCGCGGCGGTTGCTCGAGGTCCTGCCGTGCACCGCCTCCGTCCCACCTGCAACCTGCTCGGTGCAGTCCTCGCATCCGCGGTCGTGAGCTCGAGCCTCGGCTGCGCGACCGGCAGCCCCGCCGACATCGAGCCCTTCTTCGAGTCGTCGAAGGCGGATGGCGCGCTGCCGAAGCTGCGCCGGCTCGATCGCGAGCGGATCGCGGTCGACGAGCCCTCCGACCTCGTCCTCGCCGCCGGCCGGCTCTACACGATCAGCGACGCCCACTCGAAGATCTACGAGCTCGACGCCGACGGCGACGTCCGCACGATCATCGACATCGAGGGCCGCGATCTCGAGGCCCTCGCGTACGACGAGCGCACGGGCGAGCTGCTGGTCGCCGACGAGAGCCGCGCGAAGATCTGGCGGATCGGCGCGGATGGCGAGCGCCACAGCGCGATCGAGCTGCGGAGCGCCGCCGACGGCAACAGCGGGATCGAGGGCCTCGCCTTCGACGCGGCGGGCCACCTCTTCGTCGCCAAGGAGAAGGATCCCGCGCGGATCTACGAGCTCGACGTGGACGGCGTCGAGCTCGCCCGCACCGAGATCCACTTCGCGGACGATCTCTCCGCGCTCGCGTGGAACCCCACCGACGGTCACCTCTACGCGCTCAGTGATCGCGAGCGCGCGCTGTACCGCCTCGACCGGGACCTCGAGCCGGAGGCCGCGTGGCGCTTGCCGGTCGAGCATCCCGAGGGCATCGCCTTCGACGGCGCGACGCTCTACGTCGTGAGCGACAGCGAGGAGCGGCTCTACACGTTCACGCTGGACTGAGCCGGGAAAATTGGCCGCCAAAGCCGCCAGGGGACCGCCAAGGATCCGAAGAGAAGAAAGGTCCGTGGGTGCGCCCCTGGTCCTTCAACCTTCACTGGCGTTCTTGGCGCTCTTGGCGGCCAATCTCTCCCGCTCTCTGAGCCGCTTCGCGACGCCGCGGCCACCACACGGCCGCCGCGATCGCGAACATCGCCGGCAGCGCCATCATGCCGAGCACGATCGGCAGGTGGTCGAGGAACAGCCCGAGCAGCGACGGTGACCACAGATCGCCGAACAGGTGGATCGCGAAGATCGCGACCGCCATCGCACTCGCCCGCATCACCGCCGGTGCGGTGCGCAGCAGGATCGCGTTGATCGGCGCCGTCGACATGAACAGCCCGATCTCGGCGATCCCGGCGAGCACGAAGAACATCCACGCGTCGGGAACGAGGAACGCGGCGGCGGTGAGCGGGAACGCGATCGCCGCGCCGATCGCGCAGACCTTGAGCTGCGCGTTGGCGGCGAGCCGGTTCGCGAGGTGCGTGTGGTCGGCATCCGCAGGGATCGCCGGCAGGCCGCGGATCGCGCGATCGGCCATGCGACCTCCGATCACGGTGCCGATCGCGCCGGCCAGCACGGTGACGACGCCGAACCAGAAGTTCGCGCTGCCGAGGACCTGCTCCATCCGCTCGGCGGCCTCGACCTTCGTCAGGATCGTGCCGACCGGCAGCGGGCTGCCGAGCTCGCGCGCGAACCGCTCGGAGAGAAACGTCGGTGCCCAGTACGCGAACGCGCCGATCGCGGCGGTGTGCGCGCAGTAGCCGAGCACGGCGCGCCGGTACAGCGGGATCCGCATCAGCGAGCCGACGACCTCGCCGAGCCGGGTGTTCGCCTTCGAGAGCTTGCGCTTCGGCTCGTCGATCAGCAGGCAGACGAACGCGAGCAGGACGCCAGGCCCGCCGCCGATGAAGAACGCCTCGCGCCAGCCCCACCGCGCCTGGATGTAGCCGCCGAGCAGGTACCCCGCCGCCGAGCCGATCGGGATCGCGACGAAGAAGATCGCGAGCATCTTCCCCTTCTTCTCGGGCGGGGTGATGTCGTCGATGATCGTCGGCGCCAGCGTCGCGTAGCTCGCCTCGCCGATGCCGACCACGGCGCGCGCGATGATCAGCGTGACGAGGCTGTAGCTGAGGCCCGACGCGATCGTGGCGACGCTCCAGGTCAGCACGCCGAACGTGATGAGGTACTTGCGCGCCATCCGGTCGCCGAGCAGGCCGAACAGCGGCGACGTCAGGAAGTAGCCGAGCAGGAACACCGTCGCGAGCAGTCCGCCCTCGAGCTTCGACAGCCCGAGGTCCTGGCTGATCCGCGGCAGCACCGCGGCGACGATGAAGCGGTCGAGGTAGTTGAGGAAGTTCAGCCCCGTCAGCAGCGTGACGATGGCGGTCCGGTTGCGGATCACCGGTACACGATCAGCAGGGAGGCCATGATCGGGACGATCGACCCGCTCGTGGTGCTGCTGGTGTCGTCGGTGGCCGTCGACGTCCCGGAGTAGTAGCGGAAGCCACTCTCGGCCATCAGCGAGATGCCCAGCTTCTCACCGCGCGAGATGTCCCAGCGCAGCCCGCCGAGCAGCACGTAGCCAAAGCCGCTCGTCACGTACGAGTAGCCGGCGCCGAGGTACGGCGCCACCTTGCCCTTGCTGAACGCCCAGCGCACCAGGACGTCGACGGCGGCGACGTCCGCGATCCGCCCGACGCGGATCGACGCGTCGTACTGGACGACGCGGATGCCGGCCTCGAAGAGGTAGAGCGCGCCGCTGCCGGTCGCGTCGGCGCCTCCACCGCCGCCGAGCAGGTAGCCGACGTCGATGCGAGGGTGGGTGCCCATCGTGCCGAGCGGCTTGCCGAGCTGCGCGTGCACCGGCGTCTCCGTGTTCGGCGTGATCACGACCGCGGCTTCGAACGGCGTGTGCCCGTACGACGTCACGCGGACGGTGTGCTCCCCCGGCTCGATCGCGAGCCGCGCCGGCACGACGCCGACCGCCATGCCATCGACGGTGACGAGCGCGCCCGGAGGATCGCCCGTGACCGCGAGCGTGCCGACCGCGGCGCCCGGGGCCGGCGCAGGGCGGCGGACGGCGGCCTCGGGCGTGACCTGGGTCGGCGCGCCGGGCAGCACGAGCTCGACGGTGACGGGCTCGCCGTACTCGATCGTGACTTCCTTCCACTCGCGGCGGCCGTCCTTCTCGACGGCGACCCGGTACATCCCGCCCTTGAGCTGGCCCTTGTACGGCGTGCTGCCCGACGGGATACCGTTGATCACGACCCGCGCGCCGTCGGGCCGCGAGCTCACCGTGAGCGGTGCGGCGCGGTTGCGGAGCTCGATCAGCTGGCGGTTGACCTTCTCGCGGTCGGCCTCGGTGGCCGACGCGGTGTCGAGGTAGCGCTCGTACCAGGACGCCGCCTCGCGGAGCTTGCCGAGCCGCTCGAAGTCGGTGGCGATGTTGAACATCGCGAACGGGTGCGGCACCAGATCGTTGGCGCGCATGTAGTGCTCGATCGCGGCCTGGTACTCCTTGCGGCGATCGGCGGCCTGACCGGCGGCGAACTCGCGCCTCGCCTCCTCGCGATCGTCGGCGTGCGCGGCGCCGGGCGCGAGCAGCGCGAGCAGGACGCTGAGGACGAGCAGGCAGGTGGCCCCGCGGGCGCGCGGACGGGCGATCAGGTCGGCGCACATCAGTACGGGTTCGGCTTCGTGCCGCCGATGGGCCGGACCGGCCTGGCGTCGGTCTTCGGATCGGACTTCGGATCGAGCTTCGGATCGCTGGCGTCGGTCTTCGCCTCGCCCGCGGCGCCGCTGCCATCGACCTTCGCGTCGATCCGGGGCAGCGCCGCGGCGCCCCGCCGGATCGGCAGCTTCGTCGCGGTCGGGCGCGACCGCCCGGTCGACTTCTGCAGCTGGAGCACGACCGACGCGCGCTCGGCGCGGACCTCTTCCTCGCTCTCGATGGGATCGTAGCCGTCGAGGGCGACGCGCAGCTGGTAGCGCCGTGGCGCGAGCGTGATCTCGAGAGGGGTCACGCCGTACGAAGTACCGTCGACCGTGACCGCCGCGCCACTCGGCACGGACTTGATCTGCAAGGTCCCGATGGCGGGAGCGGCTGGCACCGGCGGCGGTGGCGGCGTGACGCCCGCGGCGGGAGTGACGGTCGCGACGGCGGCGACGGGTGCGGCCG
>JALZOI010000151.1 GCA_030857245.1 Myxococcota bacterium | reverse complement strand
GCGTACGTCCGCGGCTGGCTCGCAGTCGCCCCGGCGGGACCCGGCAGCGTCGCCTGCCCCCCCGGCGAGGCCACCGCGCGTGCCGGCGCGGACCCGCGCTTCGTCGTCGTCGCGTGGGACGTCACGTGCCCGGCCGTGATCGAGGCGCTCCGCGTCGATCTCACCGCGTTCTTCGCGCTCGACGTCCGCCACGAGGCGATCGTCACCGTGCACGGCACCACCGGCTCGTCGCGCGAGCCGGCCATCGCACGCGCGACGACCCCGGTGCTCGTGCTCGCCGTCGGCGCCCGCGTGTCGTTCCTCGCGTGGATCGGCTACGGGCTCGATCACATCTACGGCGGCCTCGATCACGTGTGCTTCGTGCTCGCGCTGCTGCTCGTCGTGGTGCTCGCGCGGTCCGGTCCGGGCGCCGCCGCGGGCTGGCAGCTCCGACCTCCCCTGGCCGCGCTGCGGGCGACCGCCGTGATCGTCACCGGCTTCACGGTCGCGCACAGCGTCTCGTTGATCGCGGCCTCGCTCGGCTGGGTGGCAGTGCCGTCGCGGCTCGTCGAATCCCTGATCGCGGCCTCCATCATCTACACGGCGATCGAGAACGTGGTGCACCCCGCGACCCGCTGGCGGCTGCCGCTGACGATCGGCTTCGGCCTGGTGCATGGCCTCGGCTTTGCCAGCATGCTCGGCGCGCTGCTACCGCCCGGGGACGTGCTGCTGCCGCTGGTGGGCTTCAACCTCGGCGTCGAGCTCGGTCAGCTCAGCATCGTCATCGTCGCGCTGCCCGTGCTCTGGCTCGTCGCGTGGGCCGTCGGTGCCGGCCGGTACCGACGCGTCGGGCTCGCCGTCGCGGCCGTGCCGCTGGTCGCGATCGGGGTGCACTGGCTGCTCGAGCGGATGTAGGCGCACCGGGGCCGACGTACGCGCGGCCTTCCTCGTCACGGCGCTTCACAGTCGGTGACCGAGGGCCGATACTGATCATACATTGGCAGCAGTAGAGCCCCAGGAGCCGGTGTCCATCGACGACGTGATCGGCGACGCCGCGAAGCCCATCGTCATCTGCGTGGACGACGATCAGACCAACCTTACCGCTCTCGCGAGGGTGTTACGCGCGCGCTGCACGGTGCTGCTCGCCGAGACCGGGCTCGAGGCGCTGGAGCTCGTGCAGAGCCATCCCGACATCGCCTGCGTGCTCGCCGATCTGCGGATGCCCGGCCTCGCCGGTGCCGAGCTGCTCGCGCGCGTCGCCGAGCTGCGCCCGCACTGCCGGCGCGCCGTCGTCACCGGGTATCCCGAGTCTGACGAGCTGATCGCCGCGATCAATGCCGGTCACCTGCACTACGTGATCACGAAGCCGTGGAAGGTGCAGGACCTCCAGCAGGTCGTGGATCAGCTCGTGCTGTCGTTCAACCTCGAGCGCGATAACAACCGGCTGCTCGGCGAGCTGCGCTCCGCGAACGAGCTGCTGCGCGAGCACGAGACGCAGCTGCAGACGCAGCTCGACGCCCGCGGCGTCGAGATCTCGGTCAAGACCGAGCAGCTCACGCAGATGGGGCACCAGCTCGACGCGCTCACGCTGCGCGACGGGCTGACCGGCCTCTACACGCACCGGGCGTTCCAGGAGCGGCTCCGCGAGGAGGTCGCGCGCGCGCTGCGCTACGGCCAGCCGATGTCGATCCTGATCGCGGACATCGACGGGTTCGCCACCGTCAACTACGACCTCGGCTACCAGGTCGGCGATGACATCCTGCGCCGCCTCGCGGCGGTGCTGCAGGAAGACCCCGACGCCCCGGTGCGGACCTCGGACGTGCTCGCGCGCTACTCCGGCGAGGAGTTCGTGATGCTGCTCCCCGAGACCAACAAGGTCGGGGCACTCACGAAGGCCGCGCGGCTGCGCGATGCGGTCGCGGTCGCCGAGATGCCGGGCGGCCGCAAGATGTCGGTCTCCGTCGGCGTCGCGTGCCTGCCCGAGGACGGCGCGGATCCCGAGGGGCTGCTGACGGCCGCCGAGGCCGCGCTGCGCGGCGCCAAGCGCGGCGGGCCCGGCCGCGTGCACTTCTTCTCCGCCGGCGAAGACGGCCAGCCGTCGTCGGGCACCTCGACCCGCAGCACGCGGCCGTTCAGCCGGATGCGCGAGCCCGAGGTCGATCGGTTCCGCCCGTACCAGGAGCGGATGAACGAGGTCACGTCGATCCTGATCCGGGACCGCGCGCTATCGTGCCTGCTCGTCGATCTGTCGCGGCTGCATCGCGTCGAGCTCGATCTGGGCGTCGCGCACCACAGCGCGATCTACGATCACGCCGCCGCCGTGCTCGATCGGCTGCGTGGGGCCGTGCTCGACCCCGCGGATCTGATCTGCCGCAGTGGCGACGGCGATGGCTACCTCGTGATCCTCGCGCCGCGGGGCACGAAGGGGCGCGTCGATCTCGAGCAGCTCGCGGCGACCGTCGAGCGCGCCGTCGAGGAGGCGCTCGCACCGATGGTCACCGAGGTGCTGCGCGAGCAGCCGCGGATCACGGTCGGCTCCGCGCGCGTGCTCGGCAACTCGCTGTTGCGCCCCGAGCGGTTGACCGCGCGCCTGGTCGCCGACGCGGGCGCGGCGACCCGCAACTTGCGCGAGCGCAAGGGCCACCGCGATCGCTCGACCCTGCAGGACATCATCCTCGGCGACGGCCTGACGTCGGTCTACCAGCCGATCGTCGACCTCGGCACCGGTGACATCTTCGCGTACGAGGCGCTGACCCGCGGCCCGAAGGGCACCTCCCTCGAGTCACCGGCGACGCTGTTCGCGATCGCCGACGAGGTCGATCTCACCGTCGAGCTCGACCGCGCGTGCTTCCGCGGCGCGCTCCGCAACGCCAAGACGCTCGAGCCGGTCCACCGGCTGTTCGTCAATCTCCTGCCGATGTCGTTCTACGACTCGGCGTTCATCGAGATCGAGGTGGGGAATCTCTTGACGGCCGCCGGCCTGACCCCCGCGAACATCGTCTTCGAGATCACCGAGCGGCTCGCGATCGAGAACTTCGCGTCGTTCAAGCGCGCGCTCGCGGCGTATACGGCGATGGGGTTCGGCGTCGCGATCGACGACGTCGGTACGCGCCATTCGAACCTCGAGACGGTGATGTCGCTGCGCCCGCACTTCATCAAGATCTCCGATGTCCTCGTGCGCGGCATCGCGCGCTCGACGGTGAAGCGCGAGATGCTGCGCTCGCTCCACCACATCGCCGACACCGTCGATGCGGTGATCGTCGCCGAGGGCATCGAGCACCTCGAGGACGTGATCGCGCTGCGCGACCTCGGCCTACGCTACGGCCAGGGCTACTACATGGCGCGCCCGGCGCCGCCGTTCGTCGGCCTCAAGGACGAGGTCCGCACCGAGCTCCGCAACGTGCAGCCGAACGTGGCGTCGCGCGTGCCGACGCCGCAGGACCGCGACAGCGAGGATGAGGACGAGGACAGCGTCCTGATCATCAAGTCCGCGGCGAGCACGTCGGCCCGTCAGGCGTTCGGAACCGGCGCGCAGCACACGATCCCGCGCAACGCGTTCGGCAAGCCGGAGGACGAGATCACCAGCGACTTCAAGATCCCGGAGGCGAGCACCGAGCGTCCGCGCCCACGTGCGTCGCGCCCGCCGGGCAAGACCGACGCTCCACCGCACACCTCGCCGTGGCAACCCCTCAGCGATGATGAGGGCACCGGCGAGGCGCTGATCGAG
This sequence comes from Myxococcota bacterium, assembly GCA_030857245.1. Lineage (GTDB taxonomy): Bacteria > Myxococcota_A > Polyangia > Haliangiales > Haliangiaceae > JABFXX01. The sequence continues at coordinate 8,579 of JALZOI010000151.1, read as the reverse complement.
AGCCTGCGCAAGCCCGTCGAAAACAACCCGGAGGGCGAGCGCGGACCAGGGCGACCGGGTTTAAACTAGCCCCGTCTTGATGGACCGGAACGCCTTTCACAAGCTCCTCGCCTTCGGCATCGAGCGCGGTGTCTCCGACATCCACTTCGAGGTCGGCTACCCGCCACACTACCGACTCCACGGCGAGCTCCTCGGCGCGATCAAGGTCCCGCCGCTGACCGCGCAGGACTCCGAGGCGATCGCCCGGATGATCCTCGAGGACCGCAGCATCACCGTCGACTTCACGCGGCGCTTCACCGAGATCGACGTCTCGTACTCGCTCGCGCAGCGCGGCCGGTTCCGCGCGTCGATCTTCCGCCAGCGCGGCGCGGTCGGCATCGTGATGCGGCTGATCCCGATCCAGGTGCTGTCGCTCGAGCAGCTCAACCTGCCGCCCGTGCTGTCGGAGATCGCCGATGCCCGCCGTGGCCTCGTGCTGATCACCGGCGCGACGGGCAACGGCAAGACCACGACGATGGCCGCGATGATGCGGTACATCAACGAGACGCGGCACGCGCACATCGTGACCATCGAGGATCCGATCGAGTTCATCCACGAGCCGCAGAAGTGCATGATCATCCAGCGCGAGGTCGGCGCGGATACCGAGAGCTTCCGCGACGCGATGACCGCGGCGATGCGCCAGGACCCCGACGTCATCATGGTCGGCGAGATCCGCGACCGCGAGACCGCGGCGACCGCGCTCAAGGCCGCCGAGACCGGGCACCTCGTGATGTCCGCGATCCACACGCCAGATGCCGTGGCGACGATCCAGCGCTACGTCGGCCTGTTCGAGACCGATGCGCAGGACGTCGTGCGCGATCGCCTCGGCGACTGCCTGCAGGCGATCGTGTCGCTGCGGTTGCTCGCCAGCAAGGACGGTCGCCGCCGGATCCCGGCCGTCGAGATCCTCCGCGTCACGCGGACGATCCGCGAGTGCGTGCGCGCCGGCCGGCTCAACGACGTGCCCGAGCTCATCCGCAAGGGCCGCGATCTGTACTCGATGCAGCTCTTCGATCAGCACCTGATCGATCTCGTGAACAGCGGCCTCGTCTCGATGGAGACGGCGATCTACGCGTCGTCGAATCCCGAAGAGTTCGAGCGCGCGCTGCGAGTCGAGTAGCCCGCGGCCGGCGGGCCGATCCGGCGGCCGTGATCCGGGCGGTCCGCTCCAGCCGGCCAGCCGACGGCCGAAACCGACGGCCGAGCCGACGGCCGAGCCGACGGCCGAAACGATGGCCGAAACGACGAAGGGCGCCGCGGCGTGACCGGCGGCGCCCGTTGTTCACGTGGTGTGAACGACTCGATCCTGAACGGCTACCGGGTGCGGCGGGTCGCCGGCGCCACGGTCGTGCCACGCGTCGGGCCCGCCGGGTTGACCGGCGCGGCACGATCGGGCGCGGTGCGGTCGGGATCGCGGGTCGGCGTGGTCCGCGTCGGGTCCTGGCTCGGCGGCGGCGCGCCGCGCGGCGGCGGAGCGGCAGGCGTCGACGGGCCGTAGGTCGGCGGCGTGATCGGCCCGCGTGACGGCGGACTCGAGGGCCGACCACCACCATTGCCATTGCCGTAGTTCGGCGGCGTCTATGGCGACCGCGGCCGATCGCGGACGTCCTCTGGACCGCGATGCACGTCGGGCTGGCCGCGCGGCGGGGTCGGCTGCGGGGTCGGCTGCGGCTGGTAGCCACCGGTCGGCGGCGTATGCGCACCACCACCCGGGTTCCGCGGACCGACGACGGGCGGGCGGCCCGGCGGCTGCGGCTGGTAGCCACCGTTCGGCGGCGTATGCGCGCCACCACCCGGATCGCGGGGACCTACGACGGGCGGGCGGCCCGGCGGCTGATAGACGCCACCACCACCGGGACGCTGATCGCCGCGCGGCGGCGGGACCCAGCTGCCACCACCACGCGGGGGCTCGACGACGCCGGTGCCACCGACGGGCGGGCGACCGGGCGGACGGTATCCACCACCACCGCCGGATGGCGGCGTCACGACCGTCGGGCGGCCGTCGCGATGATCGCGAACCTGCCAGCCGCGCGGCACGCGGTCACGCGAGGACCAGTAGCCCGGCGTGTAGACATACGAGTTGTTGGAGTAGTCGTAGTACGGCTGGACGTAGACATAGCCGGACTGCTCGCGCTCCCAGCGGCCGCCGACCCACACCCACTCGTAGCCGTTCCAGTGCCAGTAGCCGTCGATCCACACGTGGCCGTAGCCCGGCGATCCCGACATCTGCTCGTAGAGCGGCTCCGGCGGCATGCTGGAGACGGTGTAGGGCGAGGGTTGGCCGACGCTCACGCTCGCCGAGGCGTAGCCCTGGCTGTACCCGTAGCCGTAACCGCTATTCACAGGCGTCGTCTCGCGAACGACACACGCTTGCGTGGCCAGGGTGAGACCCGCAACGCCGATCAATCTCGCAAGGTGTCGCATCGCCATGACTTCCTCCTAAGGCTTCAGTTCGTAGACTAGTGAAGCCCACCGAGCATTCACAAGTCTAGTTGACGGTTCAGTCAGCCACAAGTACACAGAAAGCCGATGAAATTGGTGAAGTCACCCGTTCCGTGGTCGGCGTTCTCTCCTCGCTGACTGTGCAAGACCAGGACCGCGCTCGCACATGGCACTTGCTCTTACATCTCGCCGCTCCACGATCGCGGCCGTCGCGAGTGCGCTTGCCGCGATGGCACTCGCCGCGGCGGTAGCGGGTCGAAGCTGTCGCGTCTCGCAGCCCGGTCCCGAAGCGGCGGTGCGCGACATGCTCCAGGCGGCGAAGACCGGCGATGTCGACACCGTGTTCGAGATGCTGTCACCGGCAACCCGCACGCGGCTCGAGGCCGAGGCGCGGCGAGCGACCGATCTCGTCGGCGCGTCGATCCGCTACACCGCGAAGGATCTCGTCTCGATCGGCAGCACCGACGGCGCGGCGCCGACGGATATCACGGTGCTCGAGGAGCGCGGGGATCGCGCCGTCGTCGAGGTGGTGTCAGCGGCGGGACGGGCGCGGCTCGAGCTCGTGAAGCTGGACGGGCGGTGGCGGATCGATATCCCGGGCTATGGCGCGGTGAATCCGACGCTCTAGCCGCGATGCGGCGCGGGCGGCGTGTGCGGAGCGAGGCGCCGGGGCGGGGACGGTGGTTCGCTCACGCTTACGCTGACGCGGAAGGCGCGGACGGCTTGCTCGGCAGCGAGGCGCGGATCAGCAGCCCGAGCAGGAAGGCTGCGCCGGCGACGAGCCAGAACGCATAGGGCGAGTCCTTCTCGAAGCCGTGCTCGAGGTTCATGCCGAGCAGCGCGCCGAGCGCCGCGATCGGCAGGAACGTCGCCGCGATCAGGTTGAGGCGATGGCCGGAGTCGAGGACGTGCCGCGTGTTCTGCGCGTTGTCCTCGGCGTTCTTCGCGATCGAGAAGTCGAGGCCGGCGCGGGCATGGCCGTGGATCAGCTCGATCGCGCGCTCGTTGTCCTGCGCCTGATCGCGCACCGCGATCAGCTCGCGGTCCGTCTTCGCGAGGTCGCGCGCTTCCTGGAGCGCCGCGCTCTGGCCCCGCACCGCGCGCAGCAGCGGCGCCGCGTGCTGCATGATCTCGAACCAGTCCTTCGCGCGCGCCGCCTTCTCGACGGCCGCCTCGAGGGCGTCGATCGCGACGGTGTACTCCTCGACCTGCGCGCGCAGCGCGTTGATGGTCGTGGCACCCGAGCCGGTCGACTTCCAGCTGCCGTCGGGCTTGCGCCAGTGCAGGCGCGCGTGGCGCTCGGGATCCCGCGCGGTCGGCACGTCGTGGAGGACGACGAGCACGTGGCCGTCGGCGGTCATCACGCGCTGGCGTCCCGCGCGGGTCCCGAAGCGCTCGCGGAAGATCGGCGGGACATCCCAGTTGTGCGGGATCGGATTGGCCATGGCCCCAACCTACGCATCCCGCCGCTCGCGCGCGACGGCGGGTGCCCTACTCGCGCATCAAGCGCGAGCTTCAGGGGTTGGAACGTGGTGACGCCGTCACCCCGCCGTCACGGGCGGCGGTCGGCCGGCCGCTCACTCTCCGACCAGCGGGCTGCCGAACCCGTGGTAGGACCGCGGGATGCGTACGCTGCTCCTGATCGCGAGCCTGGCCGCCGGTGGCTGCGGCTCGTCATCGACTTCCTCGTCCACGCTGCCCGTGGACACCGATCCCACCCTCGCGAGGCCTGTTGACGTGAAGCCGCCCCCCGAGTCGCCGATGCCCGCGCGCCCGTGGCCCAGCACCCGTGCCGAGGCCATCACCGACACCCTGCACGGCGTGAAGATCGGCGATCCGTATCGCTGGCTCGAGGCCGAGCAGGCCCCCGAGGTCCAGGCCTGGATGAAGGCGCAGGATGACTACGCGCGCGCCGAGCTCGCGAAGCTGCCGAATCGCGACGAGCTCGCGGAGCGGCTGAAGCAGCTGTTCTACTACGACGCGATCAGCGCGCCGACGCACCGCAAGGGCCGCTACTTCTACACGCGCAAGCACGCGGACAAGGAGAAGTCGGTCGTCTACTGGAAGCAGGGCGAGAAGGGGGCCGAGAAGGTGCTCTTCGACCCGAACACGTGGAGCACGGACGGCAGCGCCGGCCTCGGCGGCTGGTGGCCGAGCCACGACGGCAAGTACGTCGCGTACGCGAAGAAGCTGAACAACTCCGACGAGACCGTGACGTACGTGCACGATCTGGCGAGCGGCAAGGACCTGCCCGACACGCTACCCGGCACGAAGTACTCGGGCGCGTCGTGGACGCCCGACGGCAAGGCCTTCTATTACACGTGGGTCCCGCCGGTCTCCGACAAGGTGACGATCGCGGATCGTCCCGGCTTCGCCGAGCTCCGGCTGCATCGGCTCGGCAGCGATCCCGCCAGCGACCCGGTCGTGCGCGAGGCGACCCGCAACCCGCAGACGTTCCTCGGGGGCGGCATCTCGCGCGATGGCCACTGGCTGGTCGTCTCGATCCAGCACGGCTGGAACTCGAGTGACATCTACTTCAAGGACGCCCGCAAGCCCGACGCGCCGTGGGTCACGCTCGTCGAGAAGGTCGACGCGAACTTCGACGTCACGGTGTGGCGCGACAGGTTCTACGTCACCACGAACCACGAGGCGCCGCGCTATCGCGTGTTCAAGGTCGACCCGAAGCAGCCGGCGCGGTCGGCGTGGAAGGAGATCGTCCCGCAGGGCGACGCGACGCTCGAGAGCTCGACGATCGTCGGCGAGAAGCTCGTGCTGACGTACCTGCGCAACGCCGCGAGCGAGGTCTCGGTCCACGATCTCGAGGGTAAGCTGACCCGCAAGATCGCGCTGCCGCCGCTCGGCACCTCGGGCGGCATCAGCGGCAACCCCGACGAGGACACCGGCTACTTCTCGTACACCTCGTTCACCGAGCCGCAGCTGATCTACAAGACGTCGATCAGGACCGGCAAGGTCAGCGAGTGGGCGCGGATCAAGCTGCCGATCGAGACCGCGGCGATGGTGACCGAGCAGGTGTTCTTCAAGTCCAAGGACGGCACCCAGATCTCGATGTTCATCATCCGTCCGAAGACTGCGCAGAAGACCGGCAAGCACCCGACGATCCTCTACGGCTACGGCGGCTTCAACGTGAACATGACGCCGGGCTTCGCGTCGTCGCGCGCGCTGTGGATCGAGCGCGGCGGGATCTACGCGATCCCGAACCTCCGCGGCGGCGGCGAGTACGGCGAGGACTGGCACCGCAAGGGCATGCTGCTCGAGAAGCAGAACGTGTTCGATGACTTCATCGCGGCCGCCGAGTACCTCGTCAAGGAAGGCTGGACGTCGAGCGAGCACCTCGCGATCTCGGGCGGTTCGAACGGCGGGCTGCTGGTCGGCGCGGCGATGACGCAGCGGCCGGAGCTGTTCAAGGCCGTGATCTGCGCGGTGCCGCTGCTCGACATGCTGCGCTACCACCTCTCGGGCTCGGGCAAGACGTGGATGCCGGAGTACGGCTCCGCGGACGATCCGGCGCAGTTCAAGGTGCTGCACGCGTACTCGCCGTACCGCCGCGCGGTCGAGCTCGGCCGCACGAAGTACCCGGCGATGCTGATGGACTCCGCCGATCACGACGATCGCGTCGACCCGCTGCACGCGCGCAAGTTCGCCGCGACGGTCCAGGCGAACCAGCTCGCGGACCTGCCGGTGCTGCTCCGCATCGAGCGCAACGCCGGCCACGGCGGTGCGGACATGGTGAAGCAGCAGGTCGAGCGCGTCGCCGACCAGCTCGCGTTCCTCGAGTCGCTGCTCAAGTAGCGCGCGCGGGGGCGGTGGGCGGCCCACCGGGGGCCACGCACCAGGCCGCGCCGGCCTGAACGTGCCATCCACCGTCACCTCGATCACGCCGGGGAACATGGCGCCGCGTGCGTCTGGTATCACCCGCACATGAGGCTCGTGATGCTCGCAGTTGCCGTGCTCGCCACGGGTTGTCCCGGCAAGGGTGGCTATCCGCAGCCCTCCAGGCTGTCGAGTGCCGATGAGGTCCTCGCGCGGCTCGCGAAGACCCGCGAAGGGCGCAAGGCCTTCCGTGCCGAGAGCGTGATGGACTACTGGCTCGGCAAGCAGCGCGTGAAGGGCACCGTCTACGTGATGGGCACCGATCAGCGCCAGGTCCGGTTCAACGCGATCTCGCCGCAGCAGGACGTGCTCGCGGACATGGCGTGCGATGGCGCGAGCTTCTCGTTCGTCAACATGCAGCAGAACTGTCAGCTCGCCGGGCCGTGCAACAAGCAGTCGATCGCGACGCTGCTGCGCGTCGAGCTCGAGCCCGAGGACGTGTTGCACCTCGCGCTCGGCACCGTGCCGGTGCTCGAGCAAGCGACCGGCACCGTGACGTGGGACGCGAGCAAGGGCTACGAGCGCGTCAAGCTGACGTCGCCGGCGGGGGCCCAGACGATCGTGATCGATGCGCGCGAGGGCCGCTCCGACATCGTGTCGAGCGAGGTCGTCGGGCCCGATGGCAAGACCATGTGGTCGGTCGAGAACACCGACTTCGAGGGTGTCAAGGACGATGCCGGCGGGACGCACCGGCTGCCGGGCAAGACGCGCTTCAAGTCGCCGGCCCAGCAGGCCGACCTGCTCGTCGAGTGGAAGGAGCGGGTCGTGAATCCGACACTGGACCCTGCGAAGTTCCAGGTGGTCATCCCGGAGGGTTTACCTACCTGCAAGTGACGCGGAGGAGCACCTCCGCTCCCGGCCGCCGGCGCGAGACAGTCGCTGCCGGTCCCCGCTACCATCGCGTTCGTGACCAGACGGGGGCGCCACGACGAGCTCGATCGGACGGCGGTGGAGCGCCACGATCCGCTGCTCGGACGCGTCGTTGGCGAGATAGCCGACAACCAGTATCGCCTCCTGGAGAAGATCGCTGCCGGCGGGTTCGGCGCGATCTATCGCGGCAAGCACCTGACGACCGGCCTCGACGTCGCGGTCAAGGTGCTGCATCCCTCGCACGCCGCCGATCGCAACGTGATCGCGCGGTTCCGCCGCGAGGGCACCATGCTGTCCAGCCTCCGTGCGCCGCACACCGTCACGACGTACGAGTTCGGCGAGGCGGCGGACGGCATGCTCTACATCGTGATGGAGCTGCTGCGGGGCGTCAGCCTGCACGAGCGGCTGCGCGCCCGCGGCGCGCTGCCCTGGCGCGACGCCCTCCTGATCGCCCGCGCGATCTGCAGCTCGCTCGCCGAGGCGCACGCGCTCGGCATCATCCACCGCGACCTCAAGCCGGCGAACGTGCAGCTCGAGCCGCGGCCCGGCAGCACCGACTTCGTGAAGGTGCTCGACTTCGGGATCGCGAAGATCCGGCGCGATACGCGGATCGACGATGGCAACGATCTCACCACCGCCGGCCAGATGATCGGCACGATCGATTACATGTCTCCCGAGCAGATCCTCGGCGCGACCTGCGACGGCCGCAGCGATCTGTTCACGGTCGGTATCGTGCTCTACGAGATGATCGCGGGGCGCCGTCCCTTCGCCGACTCCGCGACTCCGACCAGCATGCTCGCCGCGCTGCTCACGCAGACGGCCCCCCCACTATCCTCGTGGGTCGAGGTGTCGCCCGCCCTCGACGAGCTGGTGCAGCGCTGCCTCCATCGCGAGCCGGTCGACCGGTTCGCGAGCGTCGCTGACCTGATCGCCGCGATCGATAGCGTGCTCGGCGCGGTCGACGAGGAGAGCGAGACCCGGCTGCTCGACGTCGCTGCCCTGAGGGAGGCCACGCCGGCGCCAGTCGTCGACGAGGATGCGACGATCGCGGCGCCCCTCCTCGACGAGGATGCGACGATCGCGGCCGAGATGTTTGCCTCGATCGAGGCTGCGCTCCGTCCCTCGGTCGCGTCATCCGTCGCGTCATCGGTCACGTCATCGGTCGCGTCATCGGTCGCGTCGCCATCGAGTGGGCCGCCGGTCGATCCCGTCCCGACCGCAGCGCCGGTCCCGCGCAAGTCGACGCGCACGATCGGTGGCTACACCCCGGCTCCCGTGCGCCGCGCCACCACCGGGGAGCCGCGCGGCCCCACGCCGCTCGCTGCGCCGCCGGCGGA
>JALZOI010000150.1 GCA_030857245.1 Myxococcota bacterium | reverse complement strand
GCGCCTGCGCGCCTTCGACGACACCTCGGTCGGCTTCACCATCAGATTGATCATCGTGCATTCCTTGGTCGCCCTCGACACTGAACTTCGGGGAGGCCGGTGTCTCAGTTACATTGGCAGAGAGGGCCGTCGCGGGTACGCGACGCTCACGTTCGTCGACTGTCCCCTGTCCCCAGAAGCTCCACGCGACCGATCCAGGGTCGAGTGAGCGGTTGCGTTCGATGCGGCCCGCGAGCTTGGTGCTCTCGGTGCACCAGATGATGCGCCGGTCCGCGGAGAACACCGCCGCGCATCGCTCGGGCGACAGCTCCGCAAAGCGTCGAGCGCTCGCCAGGATGGACATCCCGAACGTCCGCGCGATCCTCCACGGAGCATCGAGGTTGACCGGCACGTTGCGGCACCAGTCGCGCACGAGCGAGAACGGCATCGTTAGCTCGCTCGCGAACGCGTTGGCCTCGACCTCGTAGTCGCGCACGTCTTTGGGCGTCGGTTGCGCGGTGGCGGCGTCGCCGATCCGGTGCGGCGGCAGGGTGGGGTGATCGAGCACGAGATGTGCGAGCTCGTGCCCGAGGATGAACTTGCGGGCGGCTGGATCCTTCACGCGATCGGAGATGATGATCGTCGCCTCGCCCGGGACGCGCACGAGCTGGGAGTCGGCGCCGTCGAGCGGCCCGTCGACGATGCGTAACGCGAAGCCTTTGTGCGTCGCGAGTCGTTTCGCGATCGCGACGATGCGGACGTGCTCCGGCGCGGAAATGCCCAGACGAGTGACATACGCGCGCGCGGCGCGACGCGCGTTCCAGATCCCAGCGAGCCGCATGGCAACCTCCTATTCGCGTGCGTTCGGATCGAGCAGGTCGAAGAGCCGGCGTAGGTCGTCGTCACTCAGCTGCTTCAGGTTGCGGTGAGCGAGTTGCACCGGACCGCCCATCGACTGCGTGAGTCGCGTGATCGCTTCGATGACCGCATCGCGTGCCATTGCCAGCGTCGAGCGGCGGATCGGCTTGGCCTTCTCCGTCGGAGGGTCGGCTGGCGTCAGGTTGCGGCGCAGCTCCGCGAGGCGCGCGTCGATCGTGACGCCCAGGTCTCGCGACCACTGGCGCTCCATCGTCGTGCTCTTCTTGCGCCGCGCGACCGCGGCTTGCGCGGCCTGGTGCGAGACCTCGTCGAGGACCTCCACGGCGTTCGGCTTGGACTTCGTGTTCATGCTCTGACTCCTCGCTGATTGCGCGATGCGCCGGTTTCTTGATCCAGTCGGTCGACCAGCCGTCCGAGACGATCGCGCGCGTTGCGGAACGTCTTCATCGCCATGCCCGTGGCTTCCATGATCTCCGCGCGCGTCGTCGCACCCGCGACCACCGCGCCGAGGTAACGCAACACCGGTGGATCGTTCGCGGCGAGCGCGCGAAGGTGGTCGAGGACCTCGCCCGCGAAGATCGCGTCCTCGGCGGTCGCTCCGCTACGATCGTGAAGCATCGAGGCTTCGAGCACGCCACGTGCGGCACGACGATCCGTGCTCGAGTCCGCCGCGTCGATCCGGTCGTGCTTGTAGTGCTCGGCGTGCTTGCGATGGTGGCGCGTGCGGTACTTGATCGTGTCTTCGAGGTGCTGGTACAGCGACTTGCCGTCGTGGCGCCAGTCGACGACGCCGCACAGGGTGTCAGCGATCGCGTCCGCGACCATCTCGTCGGCGTACGTGCTCGACACGTTCCCGCCCATGCGACGGACACCGCGTGCACGCCACTGCGCGTACGCGCGAAGATCGAGGCGCATCCGATCGGTGCACTGCTTCGCGAAGTCCTCGATCCACTCCTCGCCCGGCTGAAACCGCGCGTTCGCATCGTCGGAGGCGTTCGTCGTCGTAACCGTGCCTCTCATCGGTCGGTTGCTCCGGCGACGACATGTTCGGCCTCGCGATCGGTAGTCCGCGCCAGTTGCTGGTGCGTGTTGCTGTCCGGCATGCGTCGGTTCTATCTGTCCGGTCCGACACTGAACGGGTGCTCAGACCGGACCCGCACGGCACTCCCGCAACAGATCCAAATGCTTCGCGAAATTCGCGATTTGTCCGCGCGAGATCTCGTCAGTGGACAAGTGCTTGGATCGCCGATCCCGTCTGGATCAGCGCCGTGGTGTTTCCCAGTAGAAGACGCTGATCGCGACGCAGTGGAACGCGGCGTCGCTCGACTGGGTCACCACGATGTCGGTGATCTTGCGGCGATCCAGGCCGAGACCGTTTCGCCGAGTCGCGACCGGTCGGCGAGCATCGTCGCCGAGAACACCTTCACGCCGGTGAACGGTCGCGATTCGTCTCGATGCGCCGGTGTCGCAGCCATCGTCCGACGCTATCACCTGGGTAGGAGCTCGGTCATGTTCGTGCGACTTCGAACGCAACCCGCGGCGAGACGGGTCGAAGGCCGTCGGCATGGACACGCGACCCTCGCACGGAATTCAGCTTCTCCTCGAGATCCAGCTTCTTCAGGCCGACGCGGCGCTCGTCGCGCTCGACGCCGCGCTTCGCATCGACGCCGAGGATCTGGCCGTGCAAGCGGCGGTCTGTATGTGTGCAGCGATCAAGGCCGTCTATCGCGCGCGTGACAGGCTCGAGACTTCATACCGACCCGAGCCGGTGGTCGCCTTGCGTCACCGCACGCATCGCCTCCTGCGCGAGTATCTGCACGACGACGTGCTCGTGCGCTTGGCCAAGACGCGCGTCGACGAGCATGCATCGACGTTGATGGTGTTGACCGTGCTGTGGAAGGTGGCGAACGCGCTCGACGAGGTCGAAGAAGCCGAACCTTCGTGAGACTCAGTCGCCGCCGACATCGTTCGGGTTGTAATTCGCGCTTCCCGGTGGCGGCCTCGCACTACCTCGCGCCGACGAATCCTTCGTGGTCTGCTTCGTCGCTTTGGTCGTCTTCGTGGGCGCATCGACCGGAACCGTCGTCGCGATCGGTGCGTCGGGCACACCGGCGTCCGTGATCGCACTCGCTACGGGAAGCGGCGACATCGTCAGCGAGACCTCTTGCGATCCCTCACCGACGGTGAAAGTCTGCGAAGCGCCGACGAAGCCCTCGCGCTCCGCCACGATCGCGATCCGCGTGCCGCGCGGCATCCGCACGACGACCGGAGCCACGCCGCGCGCCTGCCCATCGATCCGCACCGTCGCGCCTTGCGGCACCGTCGCGATATGAACCACGCCGATGCCTGTGTCGTTCGCACCGGAGCTCCCGCTGGACTTTGATGCCGGCTCCGACTCTCTTCGAAGCGCGAGCATCACGCCCAGACCCACCCCGACGACGACGACCAAGGCACCGGCGACCCACGGGGATCGGATCCCTCGGCCTTTCGGTGCGACCGCTTGGCTGGCAGCTCCCGCAAGCGTCGTGTTCGACGGTTGCCAAGCCGTCGGTTGCGGGGCCGGCATGATTGGCGTCGCGCTCGGTACCGGCGTCGCGGGTGCAGCATGCGCCGGTCGCGCTCGTGCCGTAACCGCGGAAGGCGTGCGTGCGGGCGAGTCGCTCGATCCGGAGCTCGGATGGATCCGCGGCCGCGACGTGCGACCGGCGACCGCTTGTGGGAACCGCTCGGCGAGCAGCCGACCGAGCTCACTGCGCCCGTTACGTGGCGCGTCGGCGCAACGTGCGAGGTCGTCGATGACCAAGTCTGCGTTCCCGTAGCGCACCGATCGATCGCGTTCTAGCAATCGCATCGTAATCGCTTCGAGGTCCGTTGGAACTCCTGCTCGCAGTGAGCTCGGCAGCGGTATCGGACGGAACAACACCTGCGCGATGACTTCCTGGGTGGTGCCGTCGAAGAGTCGTCGGCCCGTGAGCAACTCCCAGAGCATGATGCCGACCGCGAACAGATCCGAGCGACCGTCGAGTTGCTCGCCGTTTACCTGCTCCGGCGACATGTAGCTCGGTTTGCCCTTGAGCATCGTCGACGCCGTGGCGTTGCTCGCTTCTCGTGCTTTCGCGATCCCGAAGTCCGAAACCTTCACCGCGCCTTCCCACGACAAGAGGACGTTGTGCGGCGAGACGTCGCGATGCACGAGGCCGCGGATGCTGTCGTTCGTCGGCAGATCGTGCGCGTAGCCAAGGCCGCGCAACGCTTCGCTCGCGACGAAGATCAGCGTCGAGAACGGGATCAGGCCGCTCTCCGCGAGACTCGCGAGATCGCGGCCTTCGACAAGCTCCATCACCAAGAACAAGCGGCCGTCGGGATCGCGATCGAAGTCGAGAACGGAGACCACGTTCGGATGCGAGAGCCGCGACGCGATCTGCGCTTCCTGCACGAACATCGACGCGAAGTGCGGCACGCTCGAGAAGCCCGGTAGCACCTTCTTCACCGCGACCGAACGCACGAAGCCTTCCGCGCCGATCACGGTGCCGTGAAACACCTCCGCCATCCCACCCGCGCCGAGACGATCGCCGAGCTGGTAGCGCCCGGTGGGCACCTTTACCGGTGGCTTCGACGCGCGCACGGTCTCGAGCAGGTTTCCAATCTCGAGCAACTCGTGAGCGTACGTGCGAACGATGTCGGTGCCTGCCTGCTCGAATGCGTCGCTGGGCGTGGCCTCTGCGAGGAGCAACGCGAACGCGCGAGCGGTTTGCGGTCGACGGGCGGGATCGGGGTGCAGCGCCGCGACGATCGCGTTCGCCCACCGATCGGGCACACCGGCGAAACGCTCCCGCGGATCGACGGCCGGTTGCGACATCTGCCGGTGATAGAGCTCGGCAGCGCTGAGCTCATTGTACTCGTGCGGCGCGTCCTTGCCTTGGTACGGCAGCCAGCCACCGGTGATCATCTGGTATGCGACGAGTCCGAGCGCGTAGACATCGCTGCGCTTGTCGACGATCCGGAGATCGCGCATCTGCTCGGGTGCCATATACGCGGGCGTGCCGGCCATCATGCCCGTGCGCGTGACCGCGCCGCCGTCATGCTCGCCGAGCTTCGCGATTCCGAAGTCGAGGATGATCGGATGGTGCGGGTTCGTGTCGTGCTGGATGAGGAAGATGTTGTCGGGCTTGAGATCGCGGTGGACGATGTTCGCCGCGTGCGCCGCTTCGAGGCCGTTCGCGACCGGTGCCAGGATCTGCAACGCCGTGTGAACCGAGAGCGGCCCACCGTTCGACGCACAGAACGCGCCGAGCGTACCGCCTTCGAGGTAGTCCATCACGATGTACCAAGCGCCGTCGGGAAGCTGACCGCAGTCGTGGACGGCGATGATGTTGCGATGCTTGATCGACGCGGCGGCGCGCGCCTCGTTGACGAAGCGCTGCACGATCATCGCGTTCTGCGTCCACTGCGGCAGTAGGACCTTGACTACACGCGGTGTGCGGAGCACTTGGTGCTCGGCGTAGTACACGGCGCCCATGCCGCCCTCGCCGAGCTTACGCTTGATCGTCAGGTGACCGACCTGCGTGCCGATCATCGCGTGCTCGCCAGCGAGGTTCGCATCATCGCGTCACTTGGTACGAGGCGGTCTCTGGTCCATTTCGTTGAACCGCCGCCGTGCTTGGGTAAGCGTCTGCGTCACGGCGTCGATCGCCCCACGCTTCTCCATGATCGCTGCGTCGTCTCTCGGCTGCGCTGCTTCGAGGTCGCGTAGCTCTGCGTTCGCCTTCTCCAGCGCGGCTTCGAGGATCAAGATCCGACGAGCTTCTTCATCCTTGGCCGAGCGCTTGGTCGACGCCGTCGTTTGCTTCGGCGGATCGGCCGGCTCGTTCTTGCATCCGAACGCCAGACATAGTGCGAGCGCGAGGATTCTCATTGCAGCACGGAAATGAAGATGTCGGATCCGCCGACGGGTGGGACCACGGGCTTGGCGGTCAAGTAGATCTCGTTGCGTGTCGCGTTCCAGCGCATCTCTGCGTTTGTCGATTCGAGTGAGAGCGCGTCGATGATTTTCAATGGTCCCCACGGATCGTTCATGTTCGCGCGATGGCTTTGCGCTGCTCGAACCGCGCTCCCCGAATAGGGGCTGCTAAGCAAGAGATGAAGTCCGTCGCCAGAGATGTGGGCACTGTTCCACTGCAGCCCGCCCGGCGGCCATGCGAAGAACGCTAGCTGCGACCAGGATGCACCGACAGCGGTCCGGTCGCTGCGGAACAGACATGGGCCCTCTCCATTGTGCTGGCCCATCGGACACCGCTTGATGAGGTACATGGTGAGGTCGTCCGCGCTCAGACTGAAATAGGTCGCAGTCATGCCGGTTGTCGTTGGAGTGCCCCATGCCGCCGACGGGGTCGACCGTGTCGAGATCAGGATCTCGCCCGCGCGACTGACGAAAAGCTCGAGGCCACTGGACGCTGGAACGACGCCATTTTCGTTCTCGGCGGAGCCGTTGACCGCCGTTACCGCGGTCGGGCTTCCGAACGATTGAGTCGTGGACGTGCGCGTCGCCGCGAAGATCTCGCCGTAAGGCGGGTTGAGATTTCCACGTACCAAGTACAGCTCGAGACCGTTCGCGCTGATGGCCGGCCGGAGATCCTCTCCAGTCGAGTTCACGTTCGCGAGCGGCGCGGGTGCGCCCCAGGTTCCAGAGGCTGCATCCCCGGACGCACCGTCACCGCCGGCATCGATCTGCACTTGCCCGACGCATTGTCCGCTGACGCCATCTCCGACATCCAAATCCGAGAAGCGATATCCGCTCGGACAATTCGGATCCGGATACGCGCACCACGATTCCGACGGGCCGGCAACACACGTTCCGCCGCTCGCGAGGTCGCAGTTGCCGTTCGCGTTGCATGGAACGTTCTGTCGGTTCGGACATCCGAAGCCGACAAGGGACAGGAGCAAGACAACGAGGACGCGCATTCGTACCTCCCAGCGACCAGCCGCATCGTCGCCGAAGTCATGCAACGAACCAAGCGTAGAGCGTCGGTGACGATTCATGGCGGAGACCATCGGTCGGAACAGGCAAAGGTTGCAAACATCTTTTCAGAATCGACCCACCACGAAGACCGAGTTTGTCCCGACCCCGATGTTCAAGGACGTGGTGACGGTCTGGTCGCGATCGTCGGGGCGAAGCGCAAGCCGCACGACACCGGTCGCGAGCAGCGCGACACTGCCGAGCCCGACGATCACACCGGTCGTGCGGCGCGACGACGCGCGCTGGCGTAGCTCGTCGCGTTTCCCTTGATCGATCTGCATGTCTGCGTCCGCTTCGAGAGCGTTCGCATCGACGAAAAGATAAGCAGACGCACCGATACCCGCCGCACCGCCGACAGCCAAGACCCAACCGAACGTGTCCTCGTACCAGGGCGGCGCAGGTACTCTGACGACCGTGGTCTTCGGCGGTTCCACCGTCGGTTTTGGTTCGGGGGCGGGCTCCACGGGCGGCTGGGTCATTGCCTTCTTCTCGAGCTCGCCCTTCATCTGCGTCCGGAAGCTTTCGACCGCGTCTCGGATCTGGCCGGTAGGTTTTCCGCGTTCGAGAAAACGATCGTAGTGCCAGATCGCGTCCTCGTACCGCCCGAGTTGGCGGTAGCACTGACCGAGGTTGTAGTGGAACACCGGCACGTCCTCGACGAGCGCTCCGGCCTTGTACGCCTCGACCGCCTTCTCGAACTCGCGCAGTCGGTAGAGCTTGTTGCCCGCGCTGAGGTGATCGCGCGCGGCGGCGACCTGGGGCTTCGCGAGAGAATCGTCGGCGTGCGCTGGACGCGCGCAGAGCCAGAGCATCGAGCACGCCACTATGACTGCACGAGCGATCGAGCCGGTTCGCATCGCCGCTGTTCTCATGGTGCCCCACATCGTCCAACCCTCATCGCGGTTGCGCCCAGATCGATCGTTCCGACTACAACGGGGCGAATGCCGCAACGTATGAATCCGCGAGTCCCACAACGACCGCGAGGCCGAGCGTCGCCGCGAGGCTGACGCCGATGGCCACTAGCGTTGGGGACACGACGGCCTCCTTCTCATCCCATGGTCCGACGATCGGAAAGAGCATCTGGACGAAAACGCTAGCCTGGATGCAGGTCGGCTACAAGCCAGGAGTTTCCGTGGGTTCGCGACATCTGACGATTCATGAGGCCGGCATCGGCCACGACCTCCAACGGTTGCTCCCATTCGTCATCGCATGCCGCGTTTCGCTGCACCAGCCGGTGGCGCTAGCATGGATGCGATCATGCCCGCGCGCGCAACCGTGACATCTCGTCGCCGCCCACACTCGCGTGCTCGCACTTCGCATCGACGATGGGACGAGGCCACCGTCGTCGCCGTGTTGCGGCGCATCCATCGAGCGGGGCGCGTGCGCATGACCGCGAACGCGCTGATCGCGGCGGGTCACACCGGGCTCGCGTCGGCGATCCACAAGTACGTCGGCTCGTTCGATCGCGCGCGTCGACTCGCGAAGGTCCCCACACCAGGAAGGTTGGAGCCCGACGAGATCGAGCACTGGGATGAGCGGCGTGTCGTCTCCGAGATCCTGGAACGACATCGAGATGACGAGCCGCTCGCGTACAAGCAAGCCCCGACGAAATTGGTCGACGCCGCCGTCTACTACTACGAGAGTTGGAAAGCGGCGATCGAAGCGGCCGGTCTCGACTACGACGAGATCCGCCGCAGCAACGCTCCGTGGAGCCGCGAGCGGATCATCGAGGCGTTGCAAGAAGCCGCGCGTTCGAAACGGCGGGGAGTCGGAGCCGAGGGCGCGGCACCACCGGCGGTCTGGCTCGCGGCTCGGCGCACGTTCGGAACCGTGCGCGAGGCGCTGGCTGCGGCCGGCATCGAACCAGAGCAAGTGTTCCGTCGGACGCGGCTCGATGACCACGAGCTCGCAACCGCGCTCCGCCGTCTCGTCCACCAGCAAGCGAAGATGACGATGGGTGACATGCGGCGCGCACCGCTGGGCCGCGTCGTGATGCGGCGCTTTGGTTCGATCGAGAGCGGCCTTGCGACACTCGGCGTCAGGTGGAAGGCCGAGCCATCGCGCGGCGGCTCGCGATCGAGATCATCGTAGCCCGTGGCACTCCCGGTGTGACTTCAGATGCTTCGACGTCCGGTGTGTCCGGCGATCGGACAGACGTCAGACCGATCCTCCATCATCGTGCGCACGATGGTTATCCAACACGATTTCGGGTCAATCGCTAACCGCATGCGCTACCGCGCGAGCGCCGGCGAGTTCCGTGGCGGCGCTTCCGAGGTGGAGCAGCAATATATCAGGAAATGCAGCACGCGCGCGGGAGGCACCACGCTGATCTTCACGCGCGACGTGGGGAACTACTCGTGCGGCTGGCTCGCCGAACCAGCGCACGAGCGCTGCTTGCACCTCTCGATCTCGTGCGACGACCCGATCGAGCGCGATGCATGGCTTCGCGCGTTCTTCGGTGATCGCGTCGAAGCATTGTGGGGCGAGTACTCCGTCAGCGGGTTCGGCCGCGAGAAGGATGTCTGGCACTGGCGGCTGTTCTGCGATGAGCTCTGGAACCCGATTCTCGCGAACCACGCCGACCTCCTCGCATCCGGCATGCGAACCGGCCGCGATCTCGGCGTCGCGATCGTCCGCGCTGACCTCGCAGCCTGAGTGCCGTGCGCAGAAAGCAGGACAAGTTCGAAATTCTCGACTCGCCTCGGCACTACGCCGAGGATTTCGCGTCGAGCACGGGAAGACTCGGTGTATCCGTCATCTACTTCGACCTGGACGGCTTCAAGAAACTGAATACGCAATTCACCGAGCCGGTCATCGACAAAACGATCTTGCCGGAACTCCAGCAGCTGATCGACGCCCTCGCATGGAGTCGCGGGTACGCATATGCAGAAGGCGGCGACGAGTTCATCATCCTGCTGCCGAACACGAACACCATCCTGGCCGTGGCATTCACCGACGTGCTGCTCGACGAGATCCGGCGAAAGGAATTCGCCGTCAATGGTGAGACGGTCTCGGTGACTGCATCGGCTGGGATTTCTTGGTCCAGCAATCCGGCTGACGCTGAAGCATGCCGAGTTTCGGCCAGTGAGGCGAAGCGAGAAGCGAAGGAACGAGGCAAAGACCGCTGCGTCGTGTCGGAGGTCGCACGCGCCGGCAATGGCGGGTCGCGCAAGTCGCTGCTGAGTGTCGACTCGAGCTCCGCCTACGCGCTTCTCCAAGGCCGCCTGTATCGGCGACTCAGCCTCGAGGACGTCGAGCAGAGCGTCACGGTCGTTCTCGAGTGCGATGGGCCGGATGAAGCAGCAGTCCGAGCGTTGCAACCGCGAAGTCGCGTGGAACTCGCCTTCGGAAACCATGTCCGTCGCGGACGGCTTGAAGAACCGCGGTTTAACCATGTGGGCAGCCAGCAGCTCGCGACGATCGTGATCTCCAAGCGCGATAGCGAGCAGGACGGTCACATGTACGACGTGAACTGGGGTGGCAACGAGCCGCACTCTGCGGACGAGATCGCCGCGATGCGAGCGTCGCGGTTGTTGACCAACAAGCCCGAAGGTCCAGACGGGGAGTTCGGCGGGCTCGAGATGATGATCCGCGGCGGCAGCCAATACCGCGGCATCGAAGTCGACAAGTCGCCAATCCCCGACTTCCTCAGGCGAATGAATCGAGACGAGCGCAAGACCTGGGAGCATCTGCGGCTCGAGCTCGTGCGCCTGTTAATCCTTGCCCATTGCGCGGACCGCATTGAGCATCTCAAGCTGTCCGTTGACAACACCGGGCGACTGGTTCACGTCTCCTTCAAAGGCGTCCGTCAGCGGCATGCAAACTCGGAGGCGTACATCTTGGAGATAGACGAACCGGTCGACTTCTAGCCGCGGAGAGTCCGGACAATGATCGGTGAACACGAACGAGATCCTGCTGCGGATGCATCTGCTTCTGGTGCTCGGTGATCTCAAGCCCGAACAGGTAGCGTCCGCAAACGAACCGGACTCGTACTATCACGGTGGTCTCGCTCGACACGAACGCTCGGAAGCGCCGAGTGAAGTACTCGTCCCGTTGTCTTCGACGACCTGCTCCGCCTGGTTACTCCGCCTTCGCCGCTCCACGGAACGGCAACACCGACTTCGTGTCGGGCTTCTCTGGCTTGTTGATCTGGAAGGGGCAAGTCGGGGATGGGCAAGCAGCGCAACGCGTGATCGAACAGGTGTCTTCGCGGGCCGCGCGGTTTGAACGCGACCCGAACACGTAGAGAGCTTGCTGCACGAAACGCGGCGAGTTCCGCGGAAGACCGGTCTGAAGGTGCGCTAGGTCGATCCGTTCCGCGACACTGATCAACCACGACACCATTGCCTCATAGTTTGGCCGTGCTCGATCCCTACGAAGATGCGAGATCACGCGCGCGACGTTGGCATCAACGACAACCAATCGCGATCCATCGAGATCCGGATGCCAGGGAGCCTTCGCGAGCTCAGGAACGGTCAAAGCGCTGACGTACATCGTCGCGAGCTTTCGCCCGATGCGAAAGATCGAGCTCAGGCGAGCAACCAACAGATCCGCTCGTTCGGTCGGCAGACAGTTGGCGGCACTAGCGTCGGCGAACCACTTGACCAGTCCGGCGCCTCTAAGGTGAAGGAATGCCGAGGTTGGGAGCTTTCCCATGTCGCCCATCCGGCCGATCGCTAGAGTCGCCGCCTTCACGTGACAAGGCGTGCGGGGACGGTGTCGGCACGTGGCTGTGTCGCGAGCGAAATCGCGGTAAACGTCGCAGCGCTCATCGAACGTGCCCGCCTCGTGCAACGCACTGCATGGGCTACGTGCAATCAACGTGCGAAGCCTGTGCGGGGACGTCAGGGCTGTAACCGAGCGCACCGCCATCGTCCGCTGGATCGTCATCACGTCGACGTCACGCCGCGACTGGTAGAGGGCGAGCAACACGAGCAGCCGAAAGTGCGCCGCTTCATCGCGGGCCTGCAGATCTTCGACGCGGACCGCGAACTCACCCACGCGACTGGGATCGCTAAAGAACGGTCGGCAGGTCGGTCCTTCGATCTGGTTATAGGCGTTAGCGAGGTACCAACGAACGATCCCGCTGACTTCTCGAACGGCTGAATCCTCGGCAGGCCGCGGCACGCAGGGAACGTAGGACGCCACACCCTGCACCCGAAAGGGTGCTGGAGTGACTCAAAGTGCCGAAAATTTTCGTTATGTTCTCATAGGGTGGAGCAAGCATGAGTAAGGCACTGAACGAGGCGATTGCGGCGCTGATCGCTGTTGGGGACCTGCCGGGGGCTGCGGAACCTGTCAACGAGTTTGAGACACCGGAGAGCATTAGTTTAGTGAATCGATTGTGGGCTGAGCATCGGCTCCTGTCTTGGGCTTGTTGATCCACACGGCCGACGGCAGTGCAGGCGGACG
>JALZOI010000734.1 GCA_030857245.1 Myxococcota bacterium | reverse complement strand
CTGCCGACCCCGAGCACGATCCGGCGCGGCGGCGGCGCGAGCCCCGCCGCGATCTGCTCGGCGAGCTCGAACACGCCGGCCAGCGCGCCGAACGTGCCGATCGGCGTCGCGCCACCGGGGGACATCACGACCGCCGTGCGATCCCGCCGCGCGATCCGCAGCGCGACGAGTGGCATCTCGAGGACGTGCCGCACGCGCACGATCTCGCAGCCGGTCGCGACGAGCGCGCTGCAGTTCTCGACGGCCCATTCGCTCGTCGGCTGCGGGAACACGATCGCCGCGGCCTCGAGCCCGGCCGCGGGCGCGTGCAGCGCCGTCGCGATCGCGTGGTTGGAGCCGTACGCACCGATCGCCCAGATCCGCCGCGCGCCGCGCTCGTGGGCATGGCCGAACCACGCCTCGAGGCAGCGGATCTTGTTGCCGCCGTAGAGGGCGCTCGAGGCGCCCTCGTCCTTGATCCAGACGGGGCGGCCCTCGATCCCGAGGGGCTCGAGCGGGGTCGGCCAGGTGCCGATCGGCGTCCAGGCGACGCGCGCCGCGAGCCTCGGGAGGTGACGCGCGAGCGCGCTGTCAGCCCGCATCACCGCCGCCCTGGCGTCTTCCCGGTCGCCTGATCAGTGCTTGGTCTCCGGCACGTACTCGGCGGGCAGGGTGCCGCCGTCGCCGAACAGGAACGCCTCGCACTGCTCCTTGAGGACGTCGTGGGACTTCTTCTGCGTCAGGTCGAGCCGGTACTCGTTGACGATCTTCTTCGAGTGCTCGATCCAGAGCTTCCAGGCGTCGGCCGAGACGGTGTCGTAGATGCGCTGCCCGAGCGCGTCGTTGAAGGGTTTGTACGGGAGACCGGGCAGGGTCCCTCCGAGCTTGACGCACGTCACCATCCGACTCATGCGGCGCATAGGAGCAAGTTTCCGGGTCCGCGGCAAGGCGCTGAGGGGTTCCGCACACTTCGCCGCCGTCAACGCGGTGCTGTGACGACGTGGCTTCGACTACCATGCAGGCATGCGACTGACTTGCTTCGGTGTCGTCACGCTGCTCCTCGGGTCCGCGGCCTGTGGCGACGACGGCGGCCTCAGTGACTACTACCCGGAGCTGCCCCCGACCGGCGGCGCCCAGGGCGCGTTCGCCGGCGAGGTCACCGACCCCGGCCAGCTGATCGCGGGCCCCGCGCAGAGCGGCCTCGTCGGCGACTTCTTCATCAAGAACGACGTGGTCTCGTTCATCGTCCAGGCGCCCACCCGCGTGATCGGCGTGATCCCGCAGGGCGGCAACGTCGTCGATGCCACGCTGCTCGAGAACGGCACGCAGGTGCTCGACGATCACTTCGGCGAGCTCGGCCTGATCTACCTGCTCGGGCGCACGTGCGAGCCCACGCGCGTCGAGATCGTGCGCGATGGCGCGAAGGGCGGCGCCGCGGTGCTCCGCGCGATCGGCCGCTCGGGCAACAACGACTTCATCAACATCAAGGGCATCGGCGTGCTGCCCGTCGACGAGTCCGTCGATCCCGACATCGACGACAACGTGGACTGCGCGACGACGTACATTCTCGCGCCGGGCTCGCACAAGCTCGAGGTCCACCACTCGCTGTACAACGCCGGCAAGACGCCGATCGACGGGCCGCTCGGCACGCTCGCCGACACCGGCGGCTTCACCGAGGCGTGGTCGAACGCGCGCGGCTTCGAGCGCGCCGACATCTCGGCGATCGCCACGCTCGGCACGCCGCAGCCGGTCGACTACGTCCTCTACCAGGGCCCCGGCATCGCGTACGGCGTCATCCCGCGCCACGACACGCCGACCGTGCACACCCAGGCGCTGATCGCCGGCGTCTCGATCCTGCTCGACGGCAACTCGTCGCTGCTCGAGATCCTGCAGCCCGACAAGTACTTCCTCCACATGCCGAGCGGGAAGGGCATCCGCCAGGCCTACGATCTCGTGGTCGGCCGCGACGGCGCCGACATCGACGAGGCGTTCCGCACCGGCAATGGCGAGGCCGTGCAAGCGGTCGCCGGCCGCGTCGACTTCAGTGGCGGGGGCCCCGCGGTCGGCGCCCGGGTCGGCGTGTTCGCGGACGGCAACGGCAACGGCCAGCTCGATCCCGCGGCGACCGACCTCGATGGCGACGGCCAGCCCGACGACAAGATCCTCGCATACATGGACGTCGGTCCGGATGGCACCTACAGCGGCAACGTCGCCACCACGGCGGGCAACCTGTTGCTGCGCGCCGAGGTCAAGAACGTCGGACGCTCCGCCGCGGCGCCGGTCGCCGCCTCCGTGAACTTCACCGTGCCCTCGCCGATCCAGGTCGACTACCAGGTCCTCGACACCGAGACGGGTGGCTCGATCCCGGCGCGGCTGCTCGTGGTCGGGGACCATCCGGCGTTCCCCGATCAGCGCGTGTTCGAGACCTACGACCGCGCCGATGGCATCGTCGCCCACATGCACGCGGTCCGCGGCACCACCGTCGAGCTCGGCGATGGCGTGGATCCCGCGCTGCTGCTGCCCGCGGGCGGCACCTACCGGGTCTACGCGTCGCGCGGCACCGAGTGGTCGATCGACTCCAAGCCGGTCTCGGCGTCGACCAGCCTCACGTTCTCGCTCCGCCACGTCAACCCGTCGCCCGGCTACATCGGCAGCGACTGGCACGTCCACCAGGTCGGCTCGCCCGACTCGAACGTGCTCTCCGAGGAGCGCATCCGCTCCGCGGTGTCGTCGGGCGTCGACATGTTCGCCGTCACCGACCACGACTACGTCTCCGATCTGCAGCCGCTCGTCGAGGCGATGCAGCTCGGCCAGCTCGTGCGCGCCGTGCCCGGCATCGAGGTCACGCCGTTCGCCTACGGCCACTTCAACAGCTGGCCGATCGTCCCCGACAACGACTCCGCCAACCACGGCGCGATCGACTGGGCGCGCGGCGCGGGGGCTGGCCTGTCGATGACGCCGGCCGAGGTCTACGCCGCGATGCGCGCGCGCGGCGGCCAGATGGTCCAGGTCAACCACCCGCGCGGCAGCGGCTTCACCGAGTTCCAGGCCGCGTTCTCGCGCGCCAACATCAAGTACGACTACGCGAACCGCACGATCTACGGCGACTACATGGACGCGAGCGTCCCCAACGACTGGCTGCGCCTGCCCGGCGAGTCGCTGTGGAGCGACGAGTTCAACGGCCTCGAGGTGTGGAACGGCTTCACGATCGCGGACTCCAACGCCGACGGGCTGCGCGAGAACAAGTCGCTCGATCGCGTGATGCGCGACTGGCTCAGCATGCTGTCGCTCGGGCTGTTCGTGACCCCCACCGGCAACAGCGACACCCACTCGAGCACCGCCGATCCGCTCGGCATGCCGCGCACGTACGTCCGCGTGCCGGATGACTCGCCCGTTGCGATCGCGAATGGCAGCGCCGCCGAGGCGGTGCTCGCGACGCAGACCGGCGCCAGCGGGACGCCGCGCGATCTCGTGATCACGAACGGCCCGATGATCGACGTGCGCGTCGCCGGCCAGCCCGCGCTCGGGCGCGCGTTCCCGGTCGCCGCGGGGGGCAGCATCACGCTCACGGTGACGGTGACGTCGCCCGACTGGGCGGAGATCGACACGCTCGAGGTGTTCGCGAACTCGACGCCCGAGCCGGTCGGCCGCGACGACAACACCGCGCTCGTCCCGCTGCAGTGCTGGACCAGCCGCACGCTCGCGACGCTCGCCGCCACCGATCCCTGCCGGCTCGCGGCGCGCCCGGCCCAGG
>JALZOI010000149.1 GCA_030857245.1 Myxococcota bacterium | reverse complement strand
GCGCCGGCGCCGCCACCGTCTTCGCCGTCGCCGTCGCCGTCCGCGGGCGGCCTGACCTCGACCGCCGCCACCTTCTTCTCGGTCCCGGCGACATCGACCTCGCCGTTGACCGGCACGTCGATGAACTCCGACGCGAGCTGCTTGCCGTTGAGCGTCAGCTTGACGTTGTGCGAGCCCGCACCGACCTCGATCCGGGCGGGCGCCTTGCCCTTGTCCTCGTCGTCGACCGTGATCCGCGCCCCGGCGGGGCCGGTCACGTTGATCGTGCCGAGCGCCGGCTCGAGCTTGAACTTGAGGGTCGCGATCGCCTTCTTCGCCGGCACCGACAGGTTCTCGAACAGCTGCTTGTGATCCTCGAGCTCGATGATCAGCGGGGTGTCGCCGACCGGCGCGTCGAACGAGCACGGGGTCGTGCAGACCGGGCCGTCCTCCTTCGCGTTGAGGTAGATCGTGGCGCCTGCAGGCTCGCTCTCGATCTTCACCTTGCGCTTCGGCGCCGCGACCGCGACGCCCGTCAGGGCCGTCACCACCGCGATGCTGAGGAGACCCCGGCCGAACACCCGCCAGATGATAACGCGCGCGCGCCAGGGATGCCCAGCCAGATGTCTTAGACTAGGGTCTGCCGATGGAGCGAAGCGTCCTGGAGCTGCTCGGCGGTGGGCTCAAGCCCAACGATCCACGGCGGTTCCTGATCGAGGCGATGATCGGCTCCATGAATGCGGACGGGGTCGTGGACCCGCGCGAGCTGGCCGTCATGGAGCGTCACCTCGCGGACCACCCGCTGTTCCAGGGGCTCGGGGCGAGCGCCGCGCGGACGCTGATCGATCTCTCGAACGACGCGATCAGCTTCGCCGGTAACGCCCTGGCCCGCGCACCCGCGATCGCGAAGGGCCTGCCGGCGCGGTTTCATCGGCTCGCGGCGTACGGCATGGCCGCCGAGGTCGCGCTCGCGGATCAGCGGCTACACCAGGGCGAGCTGACGTTCCTCGAGGCGCTCCGGCTCGCCCTGCGGATCGCGCCGCTCGAGTCCGAGCAGATCCTGATCGCGGCGCGCTCCGGTCACCTCGGCTACTACCTCGATGATCGGTTCCTGCGGATCAAGAACCTGATCGGCACCGCGTGCGAGGTGTTCGCGCTGCGGGCGCTCGCGCGCGGCACGGCGCACGACGATCATCGCTTTCGCGTCCGCGAGCTGTTCGCTGCGATCCCGGATCTCCAGCTCACGAAGGATGAGCTCGATGCCGAGCTCTACCGCGCGTTCCGCCGGCCGCGCGCGCCCGACGCACAGGTGTTCACCGAGCTCGCGCGCGTGGCGAGCGGGCTGCCGGATCCCGTCGATCGCTACTGGATGGTCGTCTACACGCTCGTCGCCGAGCTGCCCGCCACCGTGCCGAGCTGGCGCGTGATCCCGTTCCTCGGCGTCATGCAGGCGGCGTTTCAGATCACCGACACCGACATGGCGTTCGCCGTCGTCGATGCGTTGACGTTTCCGGCCGCGCTGCCGCGTCCCGGCTGACGCACGCGGCTCGCGTGCAGCGCTCACGACGCTGAAGCCCGCGCTTGAGGCGCGGGTGATTGTCAACGTCGACCTGCGGCGATCCGTCGCGTGCGTGCGTCGCGATCGGTAGCGATGTCATCGCGAGGCCACCCGTGCATAATGCTCGACACGTCATGATGTCCGACACCATCGAGCTCGTCGAACGCGTTCGCCGCCGGCTGAACGAGCACGAGAACCCGTGCCAGATCGCGGGCCCGGCGCCCGAGACGGCGATCTCCGCCGCCGAGGAAGCGCTCGGCGTCACGTTCCCGCCGTCGTACCGGACGTTTCTCCGCACCTTCGGTGGGATCGCGATCCCGGCGCACCTCGGCGTCGTCCACGACTTCGTCGGGGTCACCGGGCTCGGGACCGAGGCGGTCACCGGCGCGGGGTCGGCCGACGCCGCGACCAACGACGTCGTCCACCGCACGCTCGAGGCTCGCGCGCAGCGCAAGCTCGCCGAGCACCTGGTCGTCGTCGGCATGGGCGCCGAGTTCCAGGAGTGGTTCTGCCTCGACATCCGGTCGCCCACGCCGGCCGGCGAGTATCCGGTGCTGCTGTTCGACGCGCGTGACAATGCGCTCGACCAGCAGTTCTATGACGACTTCGGACAGATGCTCGCCGAAGTCATGGGCTTCGTCGCGGACAGCCTCGACCATCCGCTCGACTGATCGCGGGCGAGGCGCGCGGGTGACGGCCGTCGCGCGGCGAAGCCGTCACCTACTTTGTTCCCTCGCCTTCGAGCCGTGGTGGTAGGTTCCGCGCCCCCATGCGAAGTTCGTCTGTCCCGAGTCTCGTCGTCATCACACTCCTGATCGCCGGCCTGACCGGTTGCGGCGATAACCGAGCCGGGGCCACCGACGCCGGCACCGACGCCGGCGTCGACGCACCCGACCAGCCCACCGAGGTGCTGTGCGAGGTGCTGCCGCCCGTGGCGTCGGGCACGTGCGAGGTCACCGCGGGTGGCGAGGCGAAGCTGCTGAAGGGCATCGTGCTGACGCCGACCACGGTCTATCGCGGCGGGCAGGTCGCGGTCGACGCGAGCGGCCAGATCACGTGCGTCGGCTGCGACTGCGACGCGGGCGGCGAGACCGTCATCAGCTGTCCCGAGGGCGCGATCTCGCCCGGCCTCATCAACACGCACGATCACATCACGTTCACGCAGAACCCGCCGTACACCGATACCGGCGTGCGCTACGAGCACCGGCACCAGTGGCGGGTCGGGCAGGACGGCAAGCCGCGGATCCCGTCGGCCGGCAGCGCGACCGCCGATGCGGTCCGCTGGGGCGAGCTCCGGTTCCTGATGGGTGGCGCGACCTCGATCGTGGGCTCGGGTGGGCAGCCGGGCATCCTGCGCAACCTCGACCGCAACGACCAGGAGGGGCTCGGCCAGACGCCGGTGAACTTCGACACCTTCCCGCTCGGTGACTCGAGCGGCACGCGGCGCACGACCGACTGCAACTACGGGATGGCGACGACCGCTGCGGAGCTCGCGAACGTCGAGTCCTACGAGCCGCACACCTCCGAGGGCATCGACGACACCGCGCGCAACGAGTTCCTGTGCCAGAGCTCGACGTCGTACGACACGAGCGCGCCCGGCGTGTCGAACAACCTGCTGCTGCCGAAGACGGCGATGATCCATGCCATCGGCCTGCAGCCGACCGACCTGGCGGCGATGGCCGCGGCCGGCACCGCGCTGATCTGGTCGCCGCGCTCCAACATCACCCTCTACGGCGACACCGCCCGCGTCACGACCGCGGCGCGCGCGGGTGTCGAGATCGCGCTCGGCACCGACTGGATGCCGACCGGCTCGATGAACCTGCTGCGCGAGCTGCGCTGCGCCGACGGCCTCAACAAGGCCTACTACAACAACCACTTCACCGACGCCGACCTCTGGAAGATGGTGACGCTGAACGCCGCCTCGGTCACCGCGACCGACGACGTCATCGGCGTGCTCGCCCCGGGCAAGGTCGCCGACATCGCGATCTTCCGGGCGACGGGTGGCGCCACGTTCCGCGCCATCCTCGACGCCGAGCCGCAGGATGTCGTGCTGGTGATCCGGGGCGGCAAGGTGCTCTACGGGGACGACGCCGCCGTCGGCACGCTCGCGCCTTCCTGCGATCCGACGACCGTCGATGTCTGCGGCACGGCCAAGCGCGTGTGCCTGACCGGCGAGGTCGGCAAGACCTACGAGGCGCTCAAGACGGCGGCGGGCGCCACCATCTATCCGGCGTTCGCGTGCGGCCTGCCCGAGAACGAGCCGTCGTGCACGCCGACCCGGCCGACCTCCGCGAACGGCTCGACCATCTACACCGGGATCCCCGGGCCGGGCGACGCCGATGGCGACGGCATCCCGGACGCGACCGACAAGTGCCCGAGCGTGTTCGACCCGGTCCGCCCCGTCGATGACGGCGTCCAGGGTGACGCGGACGCCGACGGTGTCGGTGACGCGTGCGATGTCTGCCCGCTCGACGCGAACGCCACCACGTGCACCGCGGTCAACCCCGATGACCGCGACAGCGACGGCGTCGCCAACGCGACCGACAACTGCCCCGACAACGCGAACCCCAACCAGGCCGACGCCGATGCCGACGGCAAGGGCGACGTCTGCGACGCCTGCCCGAACGCCGCGAACCCGGGGAACGCCGGCTGCCCGGTCACCATCTACGACATCAAGTCGGGGATGACCCCGGTCGGCACCACCGTGCGGGTCACCGGCGCGCTCGTCACCGGCAAGGGCTCGAACGGCTTCTTCGTGCAGGTCAAGGAGAGCGACGCCGGCTACACCGGGCCGGACCACTCCGGGCTCTTCGTGTTCACCGGCGCCTCCGCCGCGACGCTGAACAACGCGACGGTCGGTGCGCGCGTGACGATCGACGGTCGCGTCGCGAACTTCTTCGGTCAGCTCGAGCTCGACAACGTCACCGCGGTGACCGTCGTCGCGGCCGGCCCCGAGGCATCGCCCGCGCCGATCGCGGTCACGTACGCCGAGGTCAAGACCGGCGGGCCGCGGGCGATGACGCTCGAGAGCGTGATCGTCACGCTCGGCCCCTCCGCGGTGACCATGGTCAACGCCATGTTCGGCGAGTTCACGGTGACCGCCGGCGCCGACAGCCTGGTCGTCGACGACTTCCTGTTCGTCCCGAGCCCCACGCCGACGGTCGGCCAGGCGTTCTCGGTCGTGCGGGGCATCCTGAACTTCCGCAACAGCGCGTCGAAGCTCGAGCCGCGCAACGCCGATGACCTCGTCGCCGGCGCCCCGGGGATCGCCTCGTTCGGCCCGGCCCTGAGCTTCGCGCGCGTCGGCGAGACGACGGTCGCGCCGACGTTCCCGCAGCCGCTCACCGTCACGCTGACGGGGCCGGCGCAGGGCGACACGCTCGTGACGGTGACGTCGACGGACGGCGCGCTGACGGTCGCCAACGTGACGATCCCGAACGGCGCCACCAGCGCCACGGTGCCGGTGACCGCCACCGCGCAGAATGCGTCGGTCGGCCTGATCGCCACGCTCGGCCTCCAGATGTTCATGACGAACGTCCGGGTGCTCGGGGCGGCGGAGCTGCCGGCGACCGTCACGCTGTCGCCGGCGACGGCGAGCGTGGCGCCGGGCGGCTCGGTCACGCTCACGGTGACGCTCGATGTCCCCGCCCCGAGCGGCGGCACCAGCGTCGGGCTCGCGGTCACGGCGGCCGGCGCCGGCACCGTGCCGGCGACCGTCACCGTCCCCGCGAACGAGCTCACCGCGACGTTCAGCTACACCGACGTCGCCGGTCCCGGGACGTCGACGGTCACCGCGACGCTCGGCGGCTCGACGAGCACGACGGCGATCACGACGGCGGTCGTCGCCGTCACCCACCTCGTGATCAGCCAGGTCTACGGCGGCGGCGGCAACAGCGGCGCGCCGTTCACCCACGACTTCATCGAGCTCCACAACCCGACGGGCGCGGCGATCTCGGTGAACGGGATGTCGGTGCAGTACGTCAGCGGGACCGGCACCGGCGCCTGGGCTGCCACGGCGCTGCCGAACGTCTCGATCCCGGCCGGCGGGTTCCTGCTGGTCCAGCAGGCTTCCAATAGCAGTACCGGAGCGGCGCTGCCGACTCCCGACGCGACCGGCACGATCCCGATGGGCGGGACCAATGGCAAGGTCCTGCTGTCGAGCGGCGCGACCGCGCTGTCGGGCGCCTGTCCGACCGCCACCGTGATCGACCTCGTCGCGTACGGCACGACCAACTGCTCGGAGACCGCGCCGGTCGGTGCGCTCTCGAACACGACGGCGGCCCTGCGCAACATGAACGGCTGCACCGACACCGATCACAACATGAACGACTTCACGGTCGGTGCCCCGGTCCCGCGCAACAGCGCGGCGACTGCGGTCACCTGCAACTAGGCGCCACGCGGCGCCTGCGGGGCCCGGTTCGGCGATCGGTCCCCGGTGCTCGGGAGCGGGACGCCTTGCGGCGAACGGCCGCATGGTGCCTCACGCACGCCCTACGTGGGTTCTCGCGACCGCCCCCGCGGCCCGGTGGTATACCAACCGCTTCCAACACCGCGGAGCCCCCAGCATGCCGTTCTCTCTCGATAAACAAGGACTTTCCGTCGCAGAGATCCATCGCAACGCGTCGCCCGCGTTCCTCTACGAGGCCGCGCTGCGCTTCGAGAAGGGCTCGACGATCTCCTCGACCGGCGCCCTGATCGCCTACTCCGGCAAGAAGACCGGCCGCAGCCCGACGGACAAGCGCGTCGTCGACGAGCCCGAGGTCCGCGACGACATCTGGTGGGGCAACGTCAACATCAAGCTCGACCCGCAGAGCTTCGTGATCAACCGCGAGCGCGCGATCGATTACCTCAACACGCGCGAGCGGCTGTACGTCATCGACGGCTACGCCGGCTGGGATCCGAAGCACCAGCTCAAGATCCGCGTCGTGTGTGCGCGCGCGTACCACGCGCTGTTCATGCACAACATGCTGATCCGTCCGACCACCGAGCAGCTCGAGTCGTTCGGCGAGCCCGACTACGTGATCTTCAACGCCGGTGGGTTCCCGGCGAACCGCCACACGGCCGGCATGACGTCGTCGACCTCGGTCGATCTGTCGTTCGCCCGCCGCGAGTTCGTCATCCTCGGCACCGAGTACGCCGGCGAGATGAAGAAGGGCGTGTTCACGATCATGAACTACCTGATGCCCAAGAAGGGCATCCTGTCGATGCACTGCTCGGCGACGCAGGCGCGTGACTCCGACGACACGTCGATCCTGTTCGGCCTCTCGGGCACCGGCAAGACCACGCTGTCGGCCGACCCCAAGCGGCTGCTGATCGGCGACGACGAGCACTGCTGGAGCGACGACGGTGTGTTCAACATCGAGGGCGGCTGCTACGCGAAGGTGATCAAGCTCTCGAAGGAGCAGGAGCCCGACATCTGGAACTCGCTGCAGTTCGGGGCGGTGCTCGAGAACGTCTCGTACGAGCAGACCTCGCACCTCGTCGACTACGACAACACGTCGTTCACCGAGAACACGCGCGGCAGCTACATCCTCGACTCGATCCCGAACGCGAAGCTCCCCGCGGTCGGTGGTCACCCGAAGAACGTCATCTTCCTGACCGCGGATGCGTTCGGCGTGCTGCCGCCGGTCTCCAAGTTGACGCCGGGGCAGGCGATGTACCACTACATCTCCGGCTACACGGCGAAGGTCGCCGGCACCGAGGTCGGCGTGAAGGACCCCGAGCCGACGTTCTCGCCGTGCTTCGGCGGGCCCTTCCTCGTCTGGCATCCGACCAAATACGCCGAGATGCTCGCCGAGAAGCTCCGCAAGCACGGCGCGCAGACCTGGCTCGTCAACACCGGCTGGTCGGGCGGCGCGTACGGCGTCGGCTCGCGCATCAAGCTCAAGTACACGCGCGCGATCATCGACGCGATCCACAACGGTACCCTCGCGAGCGTCGCGACGCAGGAGGATCCGATCTTCGGCCTCGCCGTGCCGACCTCGTGCCCGGAGGTGCCGAGCGAGATGCTGCAGCCGCGCAACACGTGGTCCGACAAGGCCGCGTACGACGAGAAGGCGAAGCGCGTCGCCACGCTGTTCAAGGAGAACTTCAAGAAGTACGAGGGCCAGGCGTCGCCCGAAGTTCGCGGCTCCGGCCCGAAGGTCTGAGCGCCGCGCGCCGCGACGGCGCTATTTCTTGAGCCCCGCGAGGACCTGCTCGAAGGCGGCCATCGCGGAGGGGTCGCCGGTGCGAGCGTAGAGCACCTGCACGAGGAGCAGGTGGTCGCCGTGGAAGCGCAGCACCTGGGTCCCCTGCGCTGCGTCGGCGGTGACGTCCCAGCGGCAGGCGCGGTCGCCCGCGAGGGTGATCGTCTGGACCTTGCCGGGCTTCAGCGGGCTCTGCGTCGCGCTGGCGTCGGCGATCGCCTGGCACGTCATGTCGTCGCCGCTCGTGATCGGCGTCCACTGCAGCACGATGTTCGTGCCGAACGCGGTCGAGCTCAGCTGCTCCGGCATCAGGCCGCGCGCATACGTCGGGAGGTCGCCGGCGATCTTCTTGTCCTCGAGCTCGCGGGTGTCGCGCCAGCCTTTCGGGATCCCGACCTTGAACGGCCCGATCTCGATCGCCGTCGCGCGTGTCGATCCCCAGCGCAGCGCCGGCACGCCGCGGGCGCTGGTGGTGCTCGCCCTGCCCGCGCTGGCCGCGCGATCACTGCCCAGATCCGCGCTACCCACGGGAGCCGCGCTGCCCGCGGGAGCCGCGCTGCCGGCGGGGGCCCCGCTGACAGCCGCGGCGCTGCCGGTGACGGCCGCACTGCCAGGCGCCGGTGACGGAGCCGGGCTCTGCTTGTTCTGACACGCTCCGAGGAGGAGCACGAAGGCGACGCTGGCACGCATGCCGCGCAGCCTACACCGGCATCCGGTCGCCGCGGCAGCGCCGGACCACCCGCGTGCCGCGCCTACGGCTTCGTCGCTGCGCCGGCCTTCGAGGCGTCACCGGCGTCGATGATCACGAGCTTGCTCGGCTGCAGGCGCTGCTTCGCGACGCGCTCGACATCCGCGGCGGTGACCGCCTGGACCTTCGCGCGCAGCTGCTTCTGCCACTCGGTGGTGCGGCCACGGAACAGCTGGTTGCGCAGCATCTGGAGCACGTAGCTGTCGTTCGACAGGCTCGTGTCCTGGGCCTTCGTCCAGCTGTCCTTCGCGCGCTGCAGCTCGTCCGCGGCGATCTTCCCGCTCACGATCTTGGTGATCTCGTCCATCAACGCGGCCCGCGCCTTCGTGAGGTTCGCCGGGGCGACCATCGCGTACGCGCCGATCGAGCCGGACTCGTCGAGTGCATCCGCGGTGGTCCACGCGCCGGCGCCGTAGGACAGGCCGTCCTTCTCGCGGAGTCGCATCCACAGCCGCGAGCTGGTGTCGCCACCGAGGATCTGGCCGACGAGCAGCCACGCCGGGTAGTCCGGATCGCTGTCCTTCATCGCGAGGTCGTGCGCCGCGACGAGGACCGTCATCTCCTTGTCCTTGATGTCGATCGACCTGGTCACCGCGGGGACCCCGAACGGCTTGTCGGTCAGCCGGGCGTACCGCTGCTTCGAGGTCCAGCCGGAGAGCAGCTTCTCGACCTGGGCCGGGATGGCGGCGACGTCGAAGTCACCGATCGCGACGAGCTCGCCATGCCCGACGCCCGCGAACTCCTTGTAGAACGCGCGGATCTCACCGATGGTGACCTTCTTGATCGCCGCGATCTTCTCGGCCGGCGTCATCGTGTAGCGCGGGTCCGGCTTCGGCCACGGGCTCGTGATCTGCTGGAGCGTGATGAACGCGATCGCCTGCGGCTCGGTGAGCTGCTGCTCGAGCTGCGCGAGCTGCTCCTGCTTGATGATCTCGAGCTGCTTGTCGGGGAAGCTCGGCATGGTCAGCATCTCGGCCGCGAGGTCCAGGGCCGCCGGCAGCTGGTCCCGCAGCGTCTCGATGTTGAGCATGAAGCCGTCGGCGCCACCGCCGACCCAGATCTTGCTCTTGAGCTGATCCTGGAGATCCTGGAGGTCCTGGTAGGTCTTCTTCGCGGTGCCGCGCGACATCATGGCGGCCGCGAGGTCCGCGATCGCGGCCTTGTTCTGCAGCGACTTCTCGTCGCCCCAGTGCAGCGCGAGCTGGAGCTCGACCTTGCCGCCGCGCGTCTTCTTCGGCAGCAGCGCCGCCTTGATGCCACCCTTGAGCTCCTTGCGGGTCGTGCGCTGCTCGATCGTCTCGAGCGTCGCCGTGAACACCTCGCCCTGCTCCTTGACCTCGCCGCCCTCGATGCCCTTGACCATCGCGGCGATGTCGGGCGTCTCGAGGTTGGGCGCGCGGTCGATCGTCTTCGTCGGGACGAAGCGGCCGAGCGTGCGATTCGACGCCTTGAAGAAGCTCTGCGCGGCGCGCTGGACGTCGGCGGCGGTCACCTTCGCGACGCTGTCGCGATACGCGAACAGCGAGCGCCAGTCGCCGATCGCGGCGGCCTCCGAGAGCTCGACGGCGATGCGCTGGCTGTCGGCCATCGCGAGCTCGATCTCCTTGAGCGTCGCGGCGCGCCACCGCGCCACGTCCTTCTCGTCGACCTTGCGGGTGCCGAGCTTCTCGATCTCGGCGAGCATCGTCTGCTCGACCTTGGTGACGTGCTTCGCGTCGCGGATCTCGGCCTGGAAGTACGCGACGAACGGGTCGCGGAACGACCAGTTGTAGCCGTAGACGCTGGCGGCGAGCTTGGTCTCGACGAGCGTCTTGTAGAGCCGGCCGCTCGGCTCGCGGACGAGCACGTCGACCGCGGCCTGCACGGCCGGGAAGTCGGGCGACGCCGCGCCGGGCGTGTGGTAGGCGAGGCCGATCGCGTGGATGTCGCCGTTGCGGCGCAGCGAGACGACGCGCTCGCCGTCCTGCACGGGCTCGACGGTGTACGACGGCGTGAGCTTGCGGGTCGGGCGCGGGATGGCGCCGAAAGTGCGCTCGATCGACGCCAGCGCGGCCGCGTCGTCGAACTTGCCGGACACCACGAGGATCGCGTTGTCGGGCTGGTAGTACTTCTCGTAGAACGCGCGCAGCGCCGGCACCGGCACCTTCTCGATGTCGGAGCGCGAGCCGATCGTGCTCTTGCCGTAGTTGTGCCAGAGGAACGCCGTCGACAGGATGCGCTCCTGCAGGATCGAGAGCGGGTTGTTCTCGCCGATCTCGAACTCGTTGCGCACGACCGAGAACTCGGTCTTGAGATCATCGGGCGAGATCGTCGCGTTGATCATGCGATCGGCCTCGAGGCCGAGCGCGAAGTCGAGGTTCGCCTGCGTGGCGGGCAGCGTCTCGTAGTAGTTGGTGCGATCGGTCCACGTCGTGCCGTTCATCTGCGCGCCGCGCTCGTCGAGGAGCTTCAGCACGTTGCGGTGCGTCGGCGTGCCCTTGAACAGCATGTGCTCGAGGAGGTGCGCCATCCCGGTCTCGCCGTAGCCCTCGACGCGCGAGCCGACGAGGTACGTGATGTTGACGGTCACCGTCGACTGCGTCGGGTCGGGGAACATCAGCACCTGGAGCCCGTTGTCGAGCTGGTACTCGGTGATGCCTTCGACCGTGCGGATCTTCCGAGCCTTGGTCGCGGGGCGAGACGCTGCCGCCGGCGTGGTGGCGACGCTCCCCGGTGAGCCGGCGGGGTCACCGGCGGGCGAGGGGGTGCCACCCGAGGGCGACGGATATCTCGAGCCGCCGCAAGCGACGGCGACGAGACAGGGCAGGAGCAACGCGCGACGCATCATGCAGCGTCGATATCATGGCCACCTCGGTGACACACGTGGACACCCGTCGACATCGGGGCCGGTCCGGCGCGGCGGCGGCGCGTCACGTGCGCCGCGATGCTGTCCCGGGGTGTCCCGGAGGTGTCGCAGGCTGTCTCAGAACTCGAAGTTCACGCCGGCGAACCACGTGTTGTCGCCGACGGAGAGCCGGGTCTCCGAGCCGAAGCCGTCGACCTTGGCGTACTGATACTCACCGTAGAAGCCCGCATGCTGGATGCCGCTGTTGCGCATCGACATCGCGGCCTCGGCGTCGATGCGCTCGGCGCGGATCGCGAGGCCGACCGACCCCTGGTAGCCGATCGAGCCGCCGTACGCCTTGTCGAACGAGGTGCACATGTCCGCGTCCATCGCCTCGCAGGTCCGGCTGACGTTGCCGTTCGGCGCGCGGATCCACCAGGCGTAGTACGAGAGGCCGCCGCGCACGTAGGGGACGACCGGGATGCCGTAGGTGTCGTCGAGCCAGGTGAAGCGATACGACACCGTGACCGCGAGGGGCAGCAGGCGGAACGTGTTGCGGCTGGCGCGCGAGCGCGGCCGCATCTCGTCATCCTCGCTCGTGCCGTCGAGGTACGCGTACGCGGACTTCTGCATGTAGCCGATGCTGCCGCCGACGCCGACCTGGCCGAAGCCGCTCCACAGGATGCGATCGACGTCGAGCATCGGCAGGATCTGCCAGACCGCGCGCTCGCGCTTCGTGCCGTCGATGTAGTAGTCGCCGAACATCGCGGCGTACGGACCCTTGCCGGTCAACGCGTTGAGCCCCGCCTGCAGATCGATCTCGGGGATGTACGGACCGACGCGGATGCCGGCGTGCCACTTGACCTCGGCGACGTCGAACGACGCGCTGTTCTCCGAGGACGGATCCTCCCAGTACGGCGTGAAGTCATCGGCCCGCGCGGCACCCGGCGCGTGCGCGAGCACGCCGACGATCGGCCCCGTCGTCACGAGGGGCCGGCGGACGCGGCGCAGGCAGGGC
>JALZOI010000148.1 GCA_030857245.1 Myxococcota bacterium | reverse complement strand
ACCGCGGCGTGCGGCGGTGGCGGTCCTGGTGGTGCGGCGGTCGCGCCACCGGTCACGAAGCCCGTCAAGTCGCTCCAGCTCAACGCGCCCGGCGAGCCGGTCGATCTCGACGCCGCGCTCGTCGAGGGCTACGTCACGGTGGTCGACTTCTGGGGCGCGCACTGCGGGGCGTGCGTCGTCGTCGGCGGGATGCTCGCGGTCGGGGTCGCGCAGCAGCCCCGCGTGCTGATCCGCAAGATCGACGTCGGTGACGGCTTCACGGCCGTCGCGAAGGCCTTCGACATCGGCGCGCTGCCGCACTACCGGCTGTACGACCGGCACAAGCGGCGGCGCTACGACCTCGTCGGCAACGACTGCCTGAAGGCGCCGGAGCTCGCGCGCGCGCTCGCAGCCGAGTAGCGCGGCGCAGCGCACGCCGCCGGACCTGTCAGGGCAGGCCGGGGATGCCTTCCTTGCCGACCTGGAGCCGCATCGAGGACGCCTCGAGCTCCTCGGGCGTGATCGGCAGGTACGAGCCACCGAGGTGCGCCGAGAGGAACGCCTCGGCGATCGCGATGAACGCGATGGTGTTCTCGGGCCGCGCGAAGCCATGGCCCTCGTCGGGGAACAGCGCGTAGGTCACGGGCAGGTCGTGCCGCTTCATCGCGGCGACGATCTGCTCGGACTCGGCCTGCTTGACGCGCGGATCGTTCGCGCCCTGGGCGATCAGCAGCGGGCGGCGGATCTTCGACGCGTGCGTGAGCGGCGACGCCGCGGTCAGCAGCGCCTTGCCCTCGGCGGTCTCGGGGTTGCCCATGCGCGTGTGGAAGACCGCGACCATCGGCGCCCAGTACGGTGGGATCGACGACAGCAGGGTCATGAGGTTCGAAGGGCCGACGAGATCCACGCCGCAGCGGAACACGTCGGGCGTCATCGCGAGCCCGACGAGCGTCGCGTAGCCGCCATAGCTCCCGCCGAGGATGCAGACCTGATCCTTGAGCGTGACGTTCTGCGCGACTGCCCAGCCGACCGCATCGAGCAGGTCGTCGTGCATCGCCTTCCCCCACTGGAGGTTCGCCGCGTTGAGGAACTTCTTGCCGAAGCCCGTCGAGCCGCGGAAGTTGACGCTGAGCACGGCGTAGCCGCGGTTCGCGAGCAGCTGGTGCAGCGGATCGAAGCCCCAGTTGTCGCGCGCCCAGGGTCCGCCGTGCACGGTCAGCACCATCGGCACCGGCTGGTCGGCCGTGCCGTCGTGGTTCGCGTCGGCGGAGGCGGGCAGGGTGAGGTAGCTGACGAGGGTCAGGCCGTCGCGGGCCTTGATCTCGACGGGCCACATCTTCACGAGCGGCTGCTTCTCGAGCTCGGGCTGCGCCGCGAACAGGAACGTCGCCTGCTGCTTGCGGCGGTCCCACCGGTAGTAGCGGCCGGGGCGCTGCTCGGACTGGGTCGCGACGATCCAGGTCTGGTCGTCGCGCGTGCGCGAGCCGACGCTGACCTCGCCCCCATCGAGCTTGGCCAGCGCGTCGAGGTCCTTCTGGATCGAGCGATCGAGCACCTTCCAGCGCTTGCGGTCGTACTCGAACGCGACCGCCTGGACGTGGTGCTTCGTCGGGTGGACGATGACGTCCTGCGCGTCGGACTTCGGGTCCTGGGCGAGCAGCTTCTGCTGCTTGGTCGCGATGTCGAGCTGGACGAGCGCCCCGGTGTCACGGCCGCGCGAGTCGGTGAGGTACACCGCCTTGTTGCCCGGCGCGAACCCGATGATGTCAGTGGTCTCGGCGTCCTCGAACGGGATCGTCTCGTACGGCTTCCACGTCAGCTTGCCGCCGGTCTTCGTGGCCTGCAGGATCTGCGTGGAGCCGTCCGGCAGCTTCTTGCTCGCGAGGCGCACGTTCATCGCGTGATCGAGCGTGAAGCCGACGAGGTTGTCGTCGTTCTGGACGAGGAGCTCGCGCTTGCCGGTCACCAAGTCCACCTTGTGGAGGTCGAACAGCTGCGGGTCGCGATCGTTCATCGAGACGACGATCGTCGTCGGCGCCTTCTCGGACGTCCACACCACCGACGCGCGCGCGCCCTTGGCGGGCGTCAGATCCGTCGTCTGGCCGCCAGCGAGATCGACGCGGAACACGTGGAAGTTCTCGTCGCCCGCGGTGTCCTGCGAATAGAGGAGGTGCTTGCTCGTGTGCGCCCAGAAGTAGCGATGGATCGGACGCGTCGTGTCGCTGGTGACCGCCTTGGCCTGATCGAGCTGGCCGATCGGCGCGACCCACACGTTGAGCACGCCGTTGACCGGCGCGAGCCACGACAGGTGCGTGCCATCCGGGCTGATCCGGACGGCCGCGCGCTCGGGATTGCCGAACAGCACGCGGCGCGGGATCAGATCGGTGCGCGGGTTGCCCGCCGCGACCTGCGGCGGCGCCTCGGCGGGTGGTGCGGTCTCCGCGGGCCGCGGGGTCTCATCGGGTGGCCCGGGCACGCTGGCGACGGGGCGGGCCGAACTACCACATGCGAGCAGCGCCGCGGACGAAGCCGCGAGCAAGGTGGTTGCGAGCTTCATGGAGGCGGCGTAGCACACGGCCAACGCGGCGTGCCACCATGCGGCCGTGCGACACGCGGTGATCCTGGCCGGCGGCAGTGGAACGCGCTTGTGGCCGGCGAGCCGGCACGCCCGGCCGAAGCAGCTGCTCCCGATCGGACCGGGCGGCGAGACGCTGCTCGCCGCCGCGGTGCGCAGAGGGCGCGCGGTCGCCGGCGATCATCTCCTGATCGTCACGGCGGAGTCACAGGCGGAGGCGACGCGCGAGGTCGTGCCGGGCATCGAGCTCGTCACCGAGCCCGTCGCGCGCAACACCGCGGCGGCGATCGGCCTGGCCGCCGCCCTGCTCGCCGCGCGCGATCCGGACGCGGTCATGGTGGTGCTCGCCGCGGATCACCACGTCGCCGACGAGGCCGGCTTCGCGCGCGTGCTCGATCAGGGGCTCGCCGCCGTCGAAGCCGATGACGTGATCGGCACGCTGGGGATCACGCCCACGCGCCCCGAGACCGGCTTCGGCTACCTCGAGGTCGCGGCCGCGACGCCGGGGACCGTCGTGCCGGTGCTGCGCTTCGTCGAGAAGCCCGATCACGACACGGCGGTGCGCTACCTCGCGGCCGGCACGTACCTGTGGAACGCGGGGATCTTCTTCGCGCGCGCCCGGCGGATCGTCGCCGAGCTCGACGTGCACGCGCCCCCGATCGGCCAGGCCGTGCGGGACATCGCGGCGGGCGTGGTCGACGCCGCGAGCGTCTACCCGACGCTCCCCAGGATCTCGATCGATCACGCGGTCATGGAGCGCGCGAGCCGGGTGGTCACGATCCCCGCGGATGTCGGCTGGGATGACGTCGGCTCGTGGGCGGCGCTGCCCGCCCTGCTCGGCGCGGATGCCGCCGGCAACACGTGCGCCGGCGCGACCATGGTGCTCGACGGCGCGAACAACATCGTGATGAGCGACGGCACGACCCTGATCGCGACGGTCGGCGTCTCGGACCTCGTGATCGTCAAGGCCGGCGACGCGATCTTGATCGTGCGCAGGGACGCCGCGCAGGATGTCCGCAAGGTCGTCGACGCGCTCGCGGCGAGCGAGCTCGCGCGCTACCTCTGACGGGCGATCGTCACGTCACCGGTGCCACACCGTGTGAAGGCACGGCACGCTCGCGGCGCGGCGGCGTCGCATGCTGGTTGCTCCGGCATCGGCGCGCGCCCACCATCGTGGCGCACGATGTGCACACGAGCTGCCGGCGTGAGCCCCACGCACGGCGCCGATGACCGCGCGAGTGACGACCCCGTCACCCGCCTCGAGCAGCAGCTCGCCGCGCTGCGTGATCGCGTCGCGCAGCTCGAGCTCGTCAAGCCTCCGAGCACCGCCGCGGCGGAGCGGCGTGCGCCGATGACCGAGGCGGCCGATGCCGTCGAGGCAAAGCTCGGCACGTACTGGCTCAGTCGCCTCGGGATCGTGTCGCTGATCACCGGGACGGCGCTGCTGATCATCACGTACTTCGGCGAGCTCGGCCCGGTGATCCGCGTCGCCCTCGGCTACGCGATCGCGGCGCTCCTGGGGTGGGCCGGGCTGCGGCTGGCGCGCCGGCACCTGCTGTTCGGCCGCGTGGTCTTTGGAGGTGGGCTGGCGATCGCGTACTTCGTCACGTACTCGCTCCACTTCGTGCCGGCCATGCAGATCATCGAGAGCAAGTCGCTCGGGCTGGTGCTCGTCGCGGCCGCGATCACCGGCATCGTGATCACGGCGCACCGCATGCGCTCCGAGACGGTCGCCGGGGTCGCGCTGTTCCTCGGGCTCCACACCGGGATGCTCACCGACGTCACCGCGCTGACCCTGGTGTGCACCACGCTGCTCGCGGCCGGTGCCGGGTTCTTCCTCGCGGCGAACCGCTGGGTCATCGTCCCCGTCTCGACGGTGATCGCCGTCTACTCGACGCACGCCACGCTCGCGCTCCAGACGACCGAGGGCGCGCTGGACCCGTGGCTGAGCATCGCGTTCCTCGGCGTCGACTTCGCGCTGTTCGCCACGGCCGTGTTGATCCGCGTCGACGTCGCGCTGCGCTCGCTGGTGGCGCTCTCGGTGCTGAACTGGGTGGGCGTCCTCGTGCTCGGCAGCCACGCGCTGCAGGTGGTCTCGGATCGCGCGCTGGTTGGCTTCCTCGCGGTGCTCGCCAGCGTGCAGGCCCTCGTCGCGGCACTGGCGTGGCTGCGCGAGGCGCCGCGCACGTTCGTCGCGGTCCAGAGCGGGATCGCGATCATCACGATGGCGCTCGCGCTGCCGGTGACGATGACGGGCGGCGTCCTGGTCGCCGGCTGGAGCGCCCTCGCCCTCGCGGCGGCCGGCATCGCCCGCCGCGCCGACCTGCCGGCGTTCGGCGGCGTCGCGCTCGCGATCCTCGCCGTCATGCAGGGCCATGCCCGCCTCGACGATCTCGGGGTGGCCGCGCAGCTCGGCTGCGTG
This sequence comes from Myxococcota bacterium, assembly GCA_030857245.1. Lineage (GTDB taxonomy): Bacteria > Myxococcota_A > Polyangia > Haliangiales > Haliangiaceae > JABFXX01. Next base: position 7,375 of record JALZOI010000148.1, on the reverse strand, counting down.
ACCGCGTGGTTCGCCGCGGAGCGGCTGCACGCGCGCGGCGATCGCGGATCGTCCGTGCGCGGCTTCCTGGTCGCCGGGGTGGCGCTCGCCCTGATGCAGCTCGCGATGACGGCCTTCCCCGCGGGCTACCAGACCGCGACGTGGGTCGTGATCGCGTTCGTGCTGTTCGCCGCCGGCTTCGCGCTGCGCAGTCGAACGTATCGCTGGGCCGGCTTCGCCGTGCTCGGGTGCGCCGCGCTGCGGCTGTTCGTCGTCGAGCTCCGGCGGCTGTCGGATGACCAGCGGATCTTCACCTTCGTCACCGCCGGCGCGCTGCTGCTGATCGTGTCGTTCGCGTACACGCGCATGCGCAGCCACCCGACGGCGTAGCCGATCATCCCAGGGCAGCGGCCCTACGCGATGTACCGGTAGAGGGAACGGACACCGATGTCGAGCGCCTTCGCCGCTGCCTCGCGATCGCCGCCGCAGCGCTCGATCGCGAACATCACGTAGCGGCGCACCAGCTCATCCCGCAGCGTCGCCAGCGAGAGGAGCTCGCCGTCCGAGGCGGTGGCCCGGGCGACGAGCTCGCGCAGCGCCGTCACCGCGTCGCTCGGCGGCGAGGTCGACGTCCAGGTGGCCGGCGCGCCGGTGCCCCCTGGCGGTCCGGGGGCCCCGGGGGCGGCTGCGATTCCAAGATCGACGCCGCGGATCAGCTTGCTGTCAGCGAGGATCGCGACCCGCCGCATGGTCGCCTTGAGCTCGCGCACGTTGCCCGGCCAGGCATGCGCGCGTAGCACCGCGATCGCATCATCGGTGAGCGTGTGAAGGACCAGTCCGAGCTGGGCCTCGGCCTGGCGGAGGAACGTGTGCGCGAGCAGCGTGATGTCGTCGCCGCGCGCCGCGAGCGACGGCACCTCGAGCGTGACCTCGCGGAGGCGGAACAGCAGGTCCGCGCGGAACCGCCCCGCCGTGACGTCGGCATCGAGATCCCGGTGAGTCGCGCACACGAGCCGGAAGTCGACGGCTCGGGGCAGGTTGTCACCGAGCCGCTTGACCTCCCGCTGCTCGAGGACGCGCAACATCGCCGCCTGCATCGCCAGCGGCATGTCGCCGATCTCGTCGAGAAACAGCGTCGACTCGTGCGCGGCCTCGATCAGGCCGACCCGATCGGCGATCGCGCCGGTGAACGCGCCCTTGCGATAACCGAAGAGCTCGGAGTCGAGCAGCGTCGGTGCTACCGAGGCACAGTTGATGGCGATCATCGGCCGGTGCGCGCGCGGGCTCGCGGCGTGGAGCGCGCGGGCGACGAGCTCCTTGCCCGAGCCCGAGGGCCCATGCAGCAGCGTGGACAGATCGCTCGCACCGACCCGTCGGATCAAGCCGCGCAGCGCGTGGACGGCGGCCGACTCGCCGATCAACTCGTCGCGCCCGACCTGCGGCGCCCGGCGGAGCTGGGCGAGGAACGGCACCGCGACCGCCGCGAGGATCCGCAGCTCCGCGACGGTGCGCTCGTCGAGGGTCGCGCGCCCGTGCCGCGCGAGGAACACCGCGCCGAGCGTCTTGCCCTCGAGCCGCATCGGCAGGCACAGCGCGGCGCCGAGCCGCAGCGCCGTCACCGATGGGATCGCGGCGTACCGGCTGTGAGCCGCGACGTCGTCGAGCTGCACCTGCTCGCCGCTGCCGAGCACGTCGCGCACGATCGTATCGGAGAGCAGCTCGCTCGCGTTCGCCAGCACCGCACCCTCGCGATCCCGCGCCGCGGCCACCGTGTACGTGTCAGCCTCCGCGAGGATCAGCGCGCCGAGGTCGGCGCCCGACACCGCGATCAAGCCGGTCAGCAGGAGCTCGACAGCGCGTTCGGAGGATTCGACCGCCGCGAGCGCCGTCACCAGCTCCTCGATCGCGTGCTCGCGCTCGCGCGCCGACGCCACCGACTCGAGGGCGAGCGTGAGGCCGTCGGCCGCGAGCACGTGGCCGATCGCGAGGGGCTGGCGCTTGCCCGTCGAGCCCAGCATCACCTCGATGGCCGCGTCCCCGCGGTGGATGACCGCCCAGTGTGCGGGGGCGGTGGCCAGCCGGATGTCGGCGCTGGGATCCGACCCGACGGTCGTGATCCGCTTGACCAGCGGGATGCGCACGGGGGCGGCACCGGCCACCGGCGTGATCACGACCATCAGCGCGAGCTGGCTCACCACGTGACGACGATACACCGCGGGAGCGCGGACGGTCGCTGCGTGCGAACGGCGGGGTCCGTGGCCGGAGCTCCCGCAACGTCGGAGAGGGCCTTTCCGCCAGTGAGCGCGCGCGGTACCTATGCAGGGGTGAATCCGCGTGTGTTTCGCGAGTACGACATCCGCGGCGTCGCTGACCTCGACCTGGAGGACTCGGTCGTCACCGCGATCGGCGTGGCGATCGGCGCGCGGGCGCGCGGCGGACCCGTCGTGGTCGGCCGCGACTGCCGGTTGACGTCGCCGCGGCTGTGCTCCGCGCTCACTGACGGGATCCGCGTCCACTGCGAGGTCATCGACATCGGCATCGTGCCGACGCCGGTGCTCTACTTCGCGGCGCAGCACCTGACGCCCGCGGCGGCGGTGATGATCACCGGTAGCCACAATCCTCCCGAGGACAACGGGTTCAAGATGATCGTCGGCACCGAGACGCTGCATGGCCCGGCCATCGCGCAGCTCCGCGACCAGGTGACGGGCATCCTGGCGGAGCCCCTGCCGCCGCCGACGAAGGCGATGTCCTCGCGCGACGTCCTCGCCGCGTACCACGCCGCCGTCCAGGGCCAGCTCCGGCTCGGCAAGCGCCGGTTCAAGATCGTCGTCGACGCGGGCAACGGCGCCGGCGGCCCGACGGCCGTCATGCTCTACAAGCGACTCGGCTTCGACGTCGTGCCGCTGTACTGCGACTTCGATGGCCGGTTCCCGAACCACCACCCGGATCCCACGCAGCCCGAGAACCTCGCCGACCTGATCGCGACCGTCGCGCGCGAGGGTGCCGAGCTCGGGATCGCCCTCGACGGCGACGCCGATCGGCTCGGCGCGGTCGATGCCACCGGCCGGATCCTGTGGGGCGATCAGCTGATGATCCTGTTCGGCAAGGCCATCCTCGCCGACGTGCCCGACGCGAAGTTCGTGGGTGAAGTGAAGTGCTCGCAGGCGATGTACGACGAGCTCGCCGCCGCCGGTGGCAAGGTCGAGATGTGGAAGGTCGGGCACTCGCTGATCAAGGCACGCATGAAGCAGACCGGCGCGGAGCTCGGCGGCGAGATGAGCGGCCACATGTTCTTCGCGCACCGCTGGTTCGGCTTCGACGATGGGATCTACGCCGGCGCACGCCTGCTCGAGCTGGTCACGCGGAGCACGCGCTCGCTCGCCGAGCTCGCCGCGGAGCTGCCGGTGATGATCAACACGCCCGAGCTCCGCATCGACTGCCCGGACGACCTGAAGTTCGCGCTCGTCGCCGCGGTCACCGAGCGGCTGCGCGCGGACCCGGCCGTGACGAGCGTCGTCGACATCGACGGCGTGCGCGCGAAGTTCAAGGGAGGGTGGGGGCTCGTGCGGGCGTCGAACACCGGTCCGGTGCTGGTGATGCGCTGCGAGGCGCGCAGCACGGATCGCCTCGCGGAGATCAAGCGCCTGATCGACGCGCACCTCGAAGCGGCACGGCACGGTCTCGAGAACCCGGCACGGCACACCCTGGAGAGCCCGACATGACGCTCCACATCGGCATCGACCTCGGCGGAACTAACTTGCGGGCGGCCACGTTCGGCGAGGACCTTGCGACACCGCTGAAGTCCCACAAGGAGGCAGTGGGTGAGGCCCGCGACCCCGACTCGATCGTCGAGCGGCTCGCCGTGATCGCCGAGCGGTTCGCAGATACCACCACGGAGCCGGTGACGCTCGGCATCGGCATCGCCGCGATGCTGCGCGATCGCCGCGGCACGGTCGCGAACTCGCCGCACCTGCACTGGCTCGACGTCGATTTCGGCGCCCGGCTCGTGCGGCGGCTTGGCAGCCGCTACGCGATCGGCGTCTACAACGACGTCAACGCGATCACGTGGGGCGAGGCCGTCGCGGGCGCCGCGCGAGGCTGCCGCGACGTGCTCGCCGTCTACGTCGGCACCGGCATCGGCGGTGGCGTGATCGCGGGCGGCCAGCTCATCGAGGGCACCACCAACTGCGCGGGCGAGATCGGGCACGTCAAGGTCCGCTGGGATGACGACGCGGCGCCGTGCGCGTGCGGCGGCAAGGGGTGCGTCGAGGCGTATGTCGGCGGCAGCTACATCTCGCGGCGGATCGCGGCGGAGCTGCCGACCAAGGGCAAGAAGTCGCTCGCGATCACGCTCGCCGGCGCGATCGAGAACGTCAACCCCGGCCACGTCGACCGCGCGGCCGAGGCCGGCGACGAGTGGGCGCTCGGCCTGTGGACCGAGCTCGCGCCGCTGCTCGCGGTGGCGCTCGGCAACGCGGTCTCGATCCTCAACCCCGAGCGGCTCGTGCTCGGTGGCGGCCTGCTCGGCCGCACGCCCACGCTCTACAGCCTGCTCGAGATCGGGCTCACCATCGCGGTGCCGGCCGCGCTGCTCGAGCCGCTGTCGATCGTGCCCGCCGAGCTCGGCGACGACGCCGGCCTCGTCGGCGCCGCGAACCTCGCGGCGACCGGCGTCTCCGTGTTCGGCGGGTAGCGCCAAAACGAAAGGGCGCGATGCCAAAGCATCACGCCCATCACACCGGTGGGTCGCCGCTTACTGCGCGGTCGGGAACGTGCCCTTGACGGCCTTCGCCTTGAGGCCGAGCGACAGCGCCATCACGCCATTGATGGTGACGTCGGGGGCGAGGAGGCTCTGGATCAGGGTGTTGTTCTTGATCTCGTCGACCGTGACCGTGCAGTCCTTCGGCATCGAGTCGAACAGGTTGAGGACCGTCTTGCCGGTCGACCCCGCCATGCAGCCGCAGTCGGGCGGCGTCATGTTCGTGCAGTCCGCCGCGATGATCGGGGCGATCTGCGCGTGGATCGCCGGGATGACCTTGGTGTCGAGGTCATTCTTGCTGAGCGCGCCACCGATGATGATCGACTCCATGCCGTTCTCGCTGAGGCCGGTCGCCTTCGCGCGCGCGCCGATCAGGTCGAGCTGGATGCCGGCGGTGCCGCCGAGCGCGATCTGCAGCGAGATGTCGCCGGGGCCGCCGGTGAAGGTGCCGCCGATGATCTTGCCGGTGACGGCCGCGTTCTGGGGCGAGCCCGCCGCGACCGTGAACACGCCGGTGCCGGTGAGGTGCTTGCCGCACGTCAGCGGGTCCGCCGGGTCGGTGCAGGGCGCCGGCATCGCGGTCGCCTTGTCACCGAGCTTGATCTGGAGGCCCGCACCCGTGGTGCTCTCGAAGCTGGTGGTCTGGAAGTCGGCGAGCAGGATGATGCTGCCCTCGGCGACGGCCTCGTCGATCGTGTCCTGGACGTTGAAGCCCTGGCCGGCGAGGGTGCCGAGCACCATGCCGAGCTGGTTGTCGACGGTCTTGTCGCCGTTGAGATCGAGGCCGTACTCGCGGGCCTGGCTGTTGTTCGTCGGGACGAGCACTTCGCTCGCGACGTAGGTGTAGTGCGGGCCTTCGGGCTCGGTCACCCCGTCGTCATCGCCGCCACCGCAGGCGACGAGCGGAAGAGCCAGACAACAAGCAAGACAGGCTGCAACGTGACGGATCGATGCCATGTGAGATTCCCCTCGGCTAAGTTTCGAGTAACGCGGTTCTATCGCAGAATCGCGAACGCGCACAATAAGCGCGATCGCGACCGCGGGTCCGTGATCCGCGCCATATCCGAGCGTTCTCACGCTACTTCGATACGTCCGTCACAGTGGCCGACCGCGCTGCCGCGACGCCGTCTGCGAGGGTCGGAGGTAGGTGCTCGAACCGCACCTTCGCGCCGGCCACCACCCCGTGGGCGGCCGCCCAGCCGCCGTTGACCTCGAGGACGTACAGCGAGGGCGTGCCGCGCACCTGCCGCAGGGTCTCGGTGCGGGGCTCGGCGTTCGCGACGATCCCCGCGACCGTCAGGTCCTTCGTGATGAAGATCATGTCGAGCGGGATCAGCGTGTTTCGCATGTAGAAGGACCACTCGTACTCGCGGCCCATGAAGAACAGCATCCCGGCATCGGGCCCGAGGTGCTCGCGGAACATCAGCCCCTTCTCGATCTTCGGCTGGGTCGTGGCGAGCTCGACCTCGACGGAGACCTCGCCCGTCGGCGTCGCGAGGTGGACGACGGGCGTCGCGGGTCGCGGCGGGCTCGGCTCGGGCGGGACGGTCGCGGCGTCATCCCGCTTGGTGCCGCTCGAGCAGGCCGCCGCTCCGACCGCAGCGAGGGTGACCACGACGGCGAGCACGGAGCGGCGCACCCGGCGACGCTAGCACGCCCGCGTCCACCCCCCGCGCCGCCGTCGTTCAGAAGATCGCGCGCAGCAGGGCGATGATCGCGTAGACCGAGAGCGCCATCATCGCGAGGAACGCGACGGCCGCGCCGACCACCATGAGCCAGTCCCGTGCCGTCGCGCGCCCGCCGCGGTGGCGGCGGTCCTCGAGCAGCGCGACGTTGCGCTGGTTCGCCTTGAAGCCGACGTCGAACAGATCGCCGATCAGCGGGACGATGCCGAACACGGCATCGATGCCGAGGTTCATCAGCATGCGCGCGATGATCACCGGCGACATCCGCCGCCGGATCGCGATGATCACGGTGTAGAGCCCGAGCAGAGACCCGACGATGTCGCCGCCGCCGGGGATCACGAGCCCGAGGATCGGGTCGACCAGGTAGCGATCGAGCACCGTGGCGAGCTGGCGGACCCGATCGAGCTCCGGATCCGTGCGGGTCCCGGTCCCGGCGGGCGCGCCCTCCGGCTGATACGTCGCGGTCCCCGACGGGGTGTGAAACACGCGGGGATGGCCGGTGGTCGACATGCGGGTAGTTCCCAGCACGTGACGTGCCAGGTCAAGCAGGCGCGGCGTAGACTGCAGGCATGCCGCACGCCGTGATCACGCGCGACGCCGAGGGTGCTGCCCCGTATGCGGAGGCGCTCGCCGCGCTCGGGCTCCGCACCGTGACGATGCCGGTCACGCAGACCGAGCCGCCCGACGACCCGAACGCGCTGATCCGCGCCATGGAGGCGGGCGGCTATCAGGCGATGGTGTGCGCGAGTGCCCGCGCGGCCGGTGCGCTGATCCGCGCGAAGGGCCACTCGCCGATCCCCGAAGTCTGGGCGGTCGGCCCGGCGACGGCGCGCGTGCTCGCGCTGGCGCACCTGTCGCCGATCGTGCCGGCGGGTGCACGCGATGGTGCCTCGCTCGCGCGGGCGTTGCTCGCGGAGCGCGACCTCGTCGGCAAGCGCGTGCTGGTCCCGCG